>CBFICO010000042.1:287-19879 GCA_965661115.1 Salibacteraceae bacterium | reverse complement strand
CAAGTCAAGTCTTCAGACATGGGTTCTTTGAAGGTAAACTTTATTGATTTTTACGCAATATTCGCTGATGTCAAAATGAGAAATTACTAAACCTCATAAATAGAAGTATTAAACATTGAACTAGGACGAAGCTTTGCAGAGCTAGTGGCTTTTGTTCGGAATTGCATTCTGCTTGTAATATAGAAGCTCATGTCATCCTGAGTTTTTTGACGAAGGAAAAAAGTATCGAAGGAGACTGAGCTGAAAAGGTAGTAACCATTTCTACGAATCCGTAATATCTCCTTCCCAGCCTACCGACAGGCAGGGATACACCCCGCCTCAGCGGGGTACTCAGGATGACATTACTTGTTTTTGTTACTAAAAGTAATAGAGCTAAAAGAAAGAGCCTAGCCGGCTTGAGGCGAACCCCAAACTCCCGCGACATTGCATTTCATTGAATAATCAGCTGCAAAGCAGCTGAGAGGTTTATATGAAACCTAGTATATATACCAAGTTGATTTAAAGGTGGCAATAATCAAGAACATTAGCACATTCAAAACTTCAAACTTCCTTGTTCATTATTCAAAATTCCCCCGTTCGCTTTCAATACTCCATTCTGAATAACTAATCCATATTCTTTAAAACACCAAAACCAACCCAACATAGCTTTGGATAAATTTCAAACAAGAAAATCTTCACATGAAAAAATCAATAATTCTGTTGCTGCTGGCTATAAGTTCAGTTTCGGTTTACAGTCAGAAATACGAATACTATTCGCGTCAAACTACCGATAACGGCGAAATGACTCAACTGGAAGCACCAGTGCATTTGAGCATTAATCTTTTGGTTGACAGCGTAACCATTAACGATAACGGCAAAGAGGTGAAAGAAAAATTAGCACCAGATAATATCATTTATTCTTCCGATTCGCCTTCGAGTCAGGTGGTGATTTGAGAGCTAATGCAAGAGGTTGGTCCGCATAAAATGGTGGTGTACAATTACGATAAAGTTGCCGAAGAGCGGGAGCTGTGCTTTTTACACGGCGAATCTAAAAAGTGCTACCTCAATATTTTTCCATTTAAATAGGCTTGCGTATTCTAACTCAAATAACTGCTATTTATGGCCTAGTTTTCCTAAGTCTAAGTGGCTGTGCGCAACCTAAACAAACGGTTGAAGCGTTTTTTACTAATTGGAAAACGCACGAGGATTTGCAATCGGCCAGTTACGGTGTTCTTGTGATAGATAAATCGGGTAAAGTGATTTTGGAGTACAATTCGCATAAATCACTGGTTCCGGCATCCACTCAAAAGTTACTGACTACAGCGGCGGCATTGCAACAATTAGGAGCAAATCACCAATTTGAAACAAAGCTTTTTTATTCTGGAAACATTGATGAAAATGGAGTACTGAATGGCGATTTGTGGATAGAAGGCGGTGGGGATCCTACGTTAGGTTCTGAACGATTTGAGGGCTTGTTAGCTTTATCCGATAGCTGGACCAAGGCAATTCAGTCTGCCGGGATCAAGCAGGTTAATGGTAGAATTAGAACGAACACTTCGTTATTCCCGAAGTTTATTACACCTCGAACTTGGATTTGGGAAGATATCGGGAACTACTACGGAGCTGTGCCGCACGCGTTAAGCTTTCACGACAATACTTATCACCTGAATTTATCCTCTCCAATTGGTGTTGGTGCGCTTTGCGAGGTAAAAAGTACTTACCCAGAAATGGAGCATTTGGAGTTTACGTCTTTTGTGCAAACTGCCAACAACAACCGAGACAATGCCTACATTTTTGGAGCGGAGAACAGCAACGACCGTTACATAAAAGGCACCATCCCAAAAGGAAAAGGCACTTTCACCATAAAAGGAGCAATGAATCAACCAGATTTGGTTTTGGCTAAATGGTTTGCTGATGCATTAGAAAAAGGTGGAATTACAGTTTCAGGTCAACCGAATGAAACAACTTTCGTGAAAGAAAACCTTAAGTTTATTTACACCCATAAAAGTCCTACCGTAGCTGAAATTGTGAAACTGACTAACCAACACAGCATTAATCTTTACGCAGAACATTTAAACTTAGCCCTGAGCAGTAAAAGAGGAGAGGAGCTGAGCATTGAGCAAGCGGCGGAAGAATTAAAATCTAACCTCGGAAAAATGAAAATCAATACGTCAGGCATGTTTTTAAAGGATGGAAGCGGATTGTCAAGATTCAATGCTTTTTCGCCTGCTCAAATGGTTGCTTTGTTGAATTACATGCAAACTACTAGCAATAAAGAAACCTTCGAGGCCTCCTTGTCAGTAGCGGGTGAAACTGGAACACTTAGGCGAATGTTTTACGATAGTCCAGCTGCGGGTAAAATACTGGCGAAAAGCGGTTTTATGGAGCGCGTTAGAAGTTATGCGGGTTATATCCAAAAATCTGAAAATGAGCGCTATACCTTTTGCATAATCGTTAACAACTATGAGGGTTCTGCTGCTGGTATGAAGCACCACATTAAGCAATTGCTCGAAAAGCTAGCTGAATAATGGCAAAGTTCAAACACTATTACCTGGTTCGGATTTCCTATTTGGGGTATCGTCTACACGGTTGGCAAAAACAACCCGACGTAAAAACGGTGCATTTAATGATTGACCGCACCTTGCGTTTTGTGTTCAAACACGATAACTTTAAAACACTTGGAGCAAGCAGGACTGATGCTATGGTTTCCGCAAATGAAAGTGCGTTTGAGTTGTTTTTAAACGAAGATTTACCAACCGATTTTGAAATAGACTTTCAAAGAAACCTGCCGCCCGATATTCGCTTTTTGACCATCGAAAAAGTGGATGAGCATTTTAATATTATTCAATCGGTTAAACGAAAAACTTACCGCTATTATTTCTGCTTTGGTGAAAAGCCAAATCCACTTTCAGCATCAATGTTGGCGTGGTTTCCACAAGAGTGGGACCTTGAATTGCTCAAGCAGGGATTAGCCGCTATGCGTGGCGAACACAGCTTTAAAAGCTTCTGCACGCAGCCCAAAGAAGGAACCACTTTCGTTCGTAATTTAGAAAAGGCTGAATGTGTTGTAAATACGGAACTGACTGCCAGTTTTTTTCCAGAAAAGAGTTACTATCTAGAGTTTGTGAGCAAGGGGTTTGTACGTAATCAGGTTAGGCTAATGGTAGGGGCGTTATATTTACTCTCCTCCAAGAGAATCACGCTCGACGAGCTTCAAAAAGCACTAACAGAACACCATAATTTCAACAATCAGCTCATAATTGCGCCTGCTTCAGGTTTGCATTTGCAGTCCATCGAGTTTTAAGACTTGTGAAATGAATGGGAGGCTATTCATTTATGTTTTACTTTAGAAGAAACTATTGAATCATGGAAACAAGAGATTTACCCAAAACTTTAGCGTTGCTTACGGTTGGATTTGCTGCTGGAGTAGTTGCTGGCGTTTTATTTGCGCCTGAAATGGGCGAAAAAACAAGAGCGAAACTCAAAGAAAAAGCAGGGGAAATTGGCGATGAACTGGAGGAAAAGTACCTGGCAGAAATTGAGCATTTAAAAGAAAAGATAGCCGAATTAAAGAACGATAACGCATAGATCTTTGCAAGTAGTAGACGATATTAAAGGATTTTTAAAGGAGTTCATCAAACTCCTAAATGCCCACTTAAAGTATTATCGAGTTGTAGCGCTAGAGCACTTTATTAAGCTGTTAGCTAAGTTGGTGGCGTTGGTAATTTTTCTGCTTACAGGGCTCATATTTTGGTTGTTTCTATCGGTGTGGTTGTCTTTTGTGATAGGCGATGCAGTTGAAAGTATTGGACTCGGGTTTTTGATAATGGGTGTAATTAATATAGTGGTTGGTTATGTTTTTTATCTGCTAAGAGTTGTATTAATTATTGACCCAATCATCAGTTGGTTTAGCGAAGTATTTACCCAAAAAGAGGAGGAGAATAATGGCCATTAAATCTTGGAATCAGCTCAAAAAAGAAAAACTCAAACTGAAATATGAGCTAGAATTGGCAAAGCTCGAAGCTAAATCTGCTGGGTTAAAACTGGATAAATACCGCAAGCCCATAACCGTTGTGGAGAGTTTATTGGAGAGTATTCCAATGAAGAATTCGGCGTTAATTACCACCGTGGCAGGACTTGCGCTAAAGGTGTTTTTTAAGAAGAAGTAGCCGTTCAATACTTCCTATTATGTATTTAAATTGGGTGCACAATTGGCTAATTTCGCTGTATGAAAAGAGCGCTGCTGCTATTTTTAATTTGCGTTACACAACTGGTTCATGCACAGGTATTTGACCAGAAGGATATTCCCAAAAACGAGGAAGAATACAAATTTCAAAAAATCAACCTAGATGCCAAGCTGGGCGTAGCAATACCAATAGGAAACTTTGCCGATGCCAACTTTTTCTCAGACGAAACACGTGCTGCTGTAACGGGTGTAGCTTTTGGTGTGGAATTAAATGCAAAACCTGTGGATATTGTAGGCTTTGGTGTTGATGTTAGAGGGGTTGTAAATGGTTATAATTCTGATCCTTACGATTACATTGCAGGTGTTGATTCTACCTTTACTGGTATAACAACTGGTGACTATTTTAACATGAAAATGATGGGTGTGTTTAGCATTGGAATTGCCTCAAAGGATGTGGAGGCCGATGTAAAACTAATGGCAGGCCCAATGTTTTCTAGATTGCCAGAACAGACCTTACGTTTTAGCTATTTGAGCACCAATTATAACGAAACAAGAAGAGCGAGTACTACCATAGCGCTTTGTTATGGTTTAGGTTTTACCAGCAGGTTTTATATAGATGATATTTACATTAAAACTTTTGCGGATTACCTAAGAGCAGAAACCTACCATGAAGTCTCGTACAGCGCCACTGGCTCTGGAACTTTTGGTCAAGAAAGTATTTTAACTGACATGCAATGGGTAACTATTGGAGTTGGTGTTGGTATAAGATTTTAGATTTGAATTATGAAGATTATTGAATGTCCTAGAGATGCTATGCAAGGCATACACGATTGGATTCCAACGGAATTAAAAACCAAGTACATAAATCAAATCCTAAAGGTGGGGTTTGATACGATTGATTTCGGAAGTTTTGTTTCTCCTAAAGCTATTCCGCAATTAAAAGACACCGCAAAAGTGTTGGCTGGTTTAGAGTTGAGCGAAACCAATTCAAAGTTATTGGCCATTGTTGCTAATGAACGTGGAGCAAATGATGCGTGCGAGTTTGAAGAAATCGATTATTTAGGATTTCCATTTTCTATTTCAGAAGAATTTCAAAAACGCAATACGAATTCAACCATAGAGCAATCGCTAAGCAGGGTAGAAGCTATCCAAAACCTATGCTTAAAACACAAAAAGACCCTTGTAATTTATATTTCAATGGGGTTTGGAAATCCTTACGGTGAGCTTTGGAGTCCAGATATAGCTGCTAAATGGTCCGAACGCCTAGCAAATGAGTTGGATATAAAAGTATTGGCATTATCCGATACCATAGGCGTTTCAAACCCTGAGAATATTACGCAGCTTTTTTCAACCTTAATTCCAGAGTTTCCAGAAGTTGAAATAGGGGCGCATTTGCATTCCACACCAGAAACTCGAACAGAGAAAATAGAGGCTGCTTACAATGCAGGTTGTGTAAGATTTGATGTAGCCATAAAAGGTTACGGCGGCTGTCCTATGGCTAAAGACGATTTAGTTGGAAACATGGCTACCGAAACGCTAATAGAGTATGCCGATAATAACCAAATTGAGCTTGGACTCAACAGAGCTGCTTTGCAATCGGCTTTTGCAATCAGCAATGAGGTTTTTTTATAATTTAAATTATAAGCGTCATTCCCGTGTAGACCTGTCCGTCCGGCAGGCGGGCGGGAATCTCAAGCTGTATATAGGCAAAATCATTTTGGCACTAAAAATAGATCTTGAGATTCCCGCCTTCGCGGGAATGACGAGCCGAAAAAAGGAATGTATTCTATTGGTCGTGATTTTTTGGCTGATGTACAGCTGCACCACACCAAAATCACCCCAATACGAAAATTTTGAAGCGTGGAAAAAGACCAATGTCAGCGGTGAATTAAAAGTTTGTAAGCCAAGCATTCAAACTGCAGTTTTTACATCAGATGAGCTATCAATTAATGGTATAGCCAAAAGTATGTCTGGCGATTTATCCGAAGAGAAAGTTTCAGTTAGTAATTGGGCTGATAATTTAATATGGGTTAAATCTGCTAAGGTTGAATTTGAGCTAAAAGAAAACCCCAATCTCTCCAAAACATCAGATGAGTTTATATGCCACGCAGTTTTAGATTTACACCAACAAGACAGTTTACCTTGGAAAATACCAACAAGTGGAACATTTAAGCGACTTTTTACCTTTAGTCAAGGAGCCACAAGCATAGAATTTCCAGAAGGATTTGCAATGCCCATATTAGAAAGCACAAAACTCTCTTTTGGAAGCCAGGTGCTCAATTTGAACCGAACAGAATTTAACGATAAGGCGCGGTACACATTAAACGTCGAGTATTTTAAGCAAGAACCAAATTGTACACCACCCAAAGCTTTATATCAGCAAGCAGTTTTTGTAACAAAAAAGACTGGAGGTCCAGCTGGTGCGCATAACGCACCTATATTCAGCGATAAAGAAATTACCTTCAGTTCAGATGCTGGAGTGTACATGGATACCAGTTTTGCAAAATGTGGTTTACGCTTTGATTCGGGATATAATCCGTATGAAGACAGTTTTGGCAGAACATTTAACGGACATTGGACGGTTGCTAAAGATTCGCTAGAAGTGTTGGCTACCAATGTGACTCCAATGTTGAATTTACAAAAGGATACTCGGATTCACGCAATTGCGATGCATGTTCATCCGTATGCCCACAGTTTAACGTTAGTAGATAAAACCACCGGAGAGGAATTGTACAAAGGCTTTGCGCATTACAAAAACCAGGAATATAGTATAATAAAGAAATTGGATAGCTATTCTTCACCAGTGGGTATTCCGGTTTATAAAGATCACGAATATCAGCTAATCAGTACGTACTTAAATCCGAATAGGATAGAAGACATTACGGCAATGGCTACCTTGTTTTTGTACTTAGCAGAATAATGGTTTTTACGCTAAGGGTACGGTAAAACTGAATGTTGTTCCTTTTCCCAACTCAGACTGAACACGTAAATCTAAATTTAAATGATCGGCCATTTTTTTAGATAGGTGCATGCCTAAACCAGTACCAAGTTCGCTGTGGGTTCCGTCTTTTGTATTAGAAGTGTAATTAAACAGCTTGTTCTTAGTTTCTTCCGTCATTCCTTCACCAAGGTCTGCAATATGAATGTGCAGTCTGTCGCCGTCTTCACGTGCGGTTACATTAATTTCAGAACCCTCAGAGGAGTACTTGATGCCATTCGCTATAACGTTACGCATTACAATGCTCAGCATATTTCGGTCGGTCATAACTTTTATTGCACCATTAATTCCAAATTTTAGGTTAATGGTTTTGTCTTCTGAAAGTGGTCGTACTCCAGCTCCAACAATATCAAAAACCTCTTGTAATGGAGTAGGTTCAATATCTGGTTGAAATCCATCGGTTTGAGATTTTGCCCAATTAGTTACACTATAAAGCAGCTGCTCAATAAGAGGTATCTTGATTTTTATTTGATGAAATATCGGTTTAAATTCTTCGTCGGATAGGTCGCTTGATTCCTTCATATCCATGGTGGTAGAGAGGTTGTGTAACGGACCATTTATATCGTGAGAAATGATGCTCAACAGACGCAAATTAGTTTTATTGGTCTCTTCTAAATCTTCGTTCAGCTTAACCACTTTATTCATCCTATGAAAACCTATACGCAGCTCTCGTTCATACATATAACCCATTCCAATTGCAATACCGTAAGTGAGTAAAATTGAAATTAAATTGCTACCATAACCTTGTTCGTTAAAGTAATAGGTGCCAAGTAACATTACAACTACAATAGAAGTATTGACCAACACGGCAATCCTAAAAGAAAGGCTTAACCCTAGTGATACCGCAAAAAGTAAGATTGGAACAGTGTAACCCAATTCTGATGTAGGTATAAGTTTTTGATGATGCAAATAGACTTGAACAAACAAAAAACTATAAATGCCTAAGCGCCAAGCAGTCCGCAAATTTTTCTAAAAGCTTTGATTGGTGCACTGACGGTAATAGCTACTATAACAAAAATGAGAATAGCTTTTCCAATTACTCCGTCGTTGTGGTACAATTCGTAATCGGTAAAAGCAAGAGAAAAAGCATATAGCGAACTCACAATACCAGTAAGTATTAATGAATTTACTCGCCGTTTTTCCATGTAATGGTTAAACTGCTTTTCAAATTAAATATCAGAAGATTTAAGTTTTAATCTCATAAGTTTGACCTAAGCCTTTTGTACCCGTTAAATTAGAAAAAGTTTCGTTTAAAAAACAAAAGCCCCAACTCATTCAGTAGAGTTGAGGCTTTTAAATAATTGGTTAGGCTTGCTTATTTAGACTTAGCAGGTCTCAGGAAATGTACCTCATGCATTACAATTTCTGTAACGTATTGCTTTTTGCCTTCTTTGTCTTCGTAATTTCTATACCCGAGTTTACCTTCCATGCATATTTCAGAGCCTTTTTTTAGGTAGTCAGAAACTAAGTCTGCAAGCTTGCCCCAGGCAATTACATTGTGCCATTGAGTTTGTTCCGTATAGTTTCCATTTTTGTCTTTAATACGCTCGGAAGTGGCTACACTGATGCGGGCCATTTTATTATCGTTTCCAAAAGTTTTTACTTCAGGATCCATTCCTAATCTTCCAATTAACTGTACGCGGTTGTTCATGCTTTTCATAACTAATAAATTTAAATGTTTAACTAATAAAATGTCAGTTGAGTAAATCACGATTTCAAATTGACAGGACAAATGAACGGTGGGAAAAAAGAGTAAGTCGTTGAATAAGTGGTTGTAGTCGTAAAAAAGCGTTTGTAAGCGGTTAAATACGTTTATATTACTGTAAATCAATTAATAATAAAAATAATTGGAATGGTAAAAATTTTGATGTACTGAGACAATTTTAGCACAACGAGTTGCTTTTTTTGATTTAACAACTTACTACTATTAACCCTTTTCTTATTCGCTTGTTAGTTTTATATCATCAAAAAGAACTTTATGCCTACAATTTACGATTTTGAAGCTAATACTCTTTCAGGCAAAAAAGTTAGCCTTGACATGTATAAGGATAAAACTGTGTTGATAGTAAACACCGCAAGCAAGTGTGGTTTAACTCCTCAGTACGAAGGGCTAGAAAACTTGTACAATAAGTACAAAGACGATGGGTTGGTAATTTTAGGTTTTCCTTGTAACCAGTTCGGAAAACAGGAGAGAGGAAACTCAGAAGAAATTCAGAAGTTTTGTGAGGCAAATTATGGGGTTAGTTTTCCGATGTTTGAAAAGATTGAAGTAAATGGTAAGAATGCCCATCCTCTTTATAAATTCCTTAAATCAAAACTGGGAGGACTTTTAGGCGGCAGAATTAAATGGAACTTTACTAAGTTTTTGATTGATAGAAACGGCAAACCAATTAAACGGTTTGCGCCTACATCCAGGCCTGAAGAAATTGAAAAAGAGATTGTAAACTTCTTTTAGTTTTATTTTTATCCAAACTAAACGTTATGGCGAAAAAAAGCGGAATGCCAATCTACGTAACCATTGATGATTACATAGCAGATCAAAAATCCTGAGGCTCAAGTAATGTTGCAAGAAGTTAGAGTGCTTATCCACGATGCTGTTCCTGAGGCTGAAGAATTATTGAATTACAAAGTGCCTTCGTTTGCTTTAGTGCCAGGGGGCAAACGCGATATGCAAATTATGATGGCAGCTTATGCAAAATTCATTGGATTTTATCCTTTTCCAACTACTATGGAGCGTTTTGCTGAGGAATTAAAAGAGTATAAGCAGGGTAAAGGTTCTGTGCAGTTTCCCCTTAATCAACCCTTACCTACAGATTTAATAAAACGTATGGTAAAATATAGAGCGGAAGAGCTAAAAACTGGTTGATAGATTTCTTAATTTCAATAGTTTCAAAAAAATCATTTCCGCTATCTTCGACGCCTTTATTTTAAAGCGCTGAAGCATGCAAAACAACAAACTTTCGTTTCTAAAAGAAGCTCTACTAAACCTACCTTCAGATTGGTTAAACCTTACAACACACCGATTAGATATTTACGATGAATCTCAAGCAAAATTTCAGTTTTTAGAACAGTTTGATGCAGCATTTAACGATAGTGATGCATCAATGGCTAGATTAAGCTCCTTACCAACAGCATACGATTATATACGATTGGGGCATCCCTTGTCTTCTGTGCTCGAATGGTATTTTGCAGAATTGTATCAAACAAAAGTTGGAAATGTTATTAGCTTTTCTTCTGCAACAGCTCCAGTTTTAGCCATTCTGCGTAAAAATCTTTTTGAGAATAAAAGCACGCATATTTTCTATTCGGCTTCACTGCCAGCGTGTTTTAATGTTGGTGCTATTCAATCGGTTTATGGCTATCAACTTACAATTGATCAAGTAGAATCTGTAGAGCAAATTAATTCAGATGCCGATTCGGTAGTATTTATTCAGCAAGAAACTAGCGACTTTGCATTGGAGTCACGAGTTGATTTTTATGTAAACCTATACCAAGGATTAGGAAGTGTCATTTTGGTGAATGGCATAAAAAACGAATCGTACGTAAAGGAAATTCAGCACGTGCGCAGGCGAGAAACCATTGCTATGACACCCACTAACTGCCATTATCTACTAGAATCTATCGTAAACGAAGATGAAACTTTTGCTCAAGCTTCAGAGGTAACAGTAAATAAAACAAAGTTTCTTACAGAAATAAAAAGCATTACCGGAACATCGTCTAAAGCTGTGGTTGGTTCAAGCGGTTTGTCTGTACAATATGCTATCATGATGGGGTTGATAGATTTTGCTCAAAACAATCATCCTAATAAAAACATTCGCTTTTTAGTGCCCCCAAACTGTTATGGCGGAACTAATGATCAGGCTAAGAGAGTGGCGGCTTGCTTGCCCAATGTTGAGGTGTTAGATTTACCAGTAGATAGAGAACACAATATGGTAAGCAGTTTGGACACGGTGCTTGAAAACGTGGCCAAAGAAGATGCTGTTCCGTTTATAATAGCCGAAATTCCAACTAACCCAAGGGTAGAAGTGCCCGAATTAGGGGAATTGAAAGCGGTTTTGAAGAAACCACGTAAAACCCGAAATGGCAAAGCAGCTGTAGAGTCAGTGTTTATTTTGGATCAGACCTTTTGCCCAAATGTTCAATTTTTAGGAGATGGTAAAATATTGTCAGAAAGTATGGCTTTATCCTACGTAAGCGGCTCAAAGTTTCCGAGTGGAGGTAAGTGTACGGCAGGTTATTGTGTGTCAAACGATAAGGCGACTGGTTTAATGGATTTTATTGAAAAGCACTTATTAATTTGCGATAATGAGGCTACAGACATACAGTATGCGTTTTTAGCAGAGCAATTACCTTCAATGTTGGATAGAATTGAAGGTGCTTATGTAAACACTAGAGCTTTTGTAAATCACATTGAAAAAGAATTGCCAAACGCTAAAATCAATTTTGTTTCAGAAGAATTGGCCTCCCAAGGCTTTACACCTTCAGTTTTTTCGTTGGATTTACCTACAAAAGGAAACACCGATGAAGAGCGCGAAACGTACAAGCGCAAAAAGAATTTGGAATTGATTGATATGATGATAAACCAAATTCCTGCAGAAAGTAAGTATTGCGTAAGTTATGGACAACTAAAGGGTTGTTACTGGACAATTCCAGCAACTTCTACCCAAGGAACCACCAAAGAAGGCGATAAAGACTATATAGCCCGTGTTGCTTGCTCAGCAAATATGGATTTAGAAAAGCACAAAGCGGTGTTTTCTGAGTTTGTGGAGGGTTTGTAGTATACCAATTGCAAATTAAATTAAGCCCTCTATTTTATTACAGAAACAATTTTTGTTTGTGCGTTGTGTCAGTTCGAGTGTTTTTATGTAACCTGCGGAATAAAAATGTATCGAGAACTTATTCCTAGCACTCTTCTCCATGCAATTCTCTAACCGATTGCTTTCAGAAAGAGAATAACTCAAAGTGAAATAGAACAGAAATAACTTTTCTTGTAAACCAATTTGTACTAATGAACACAGATTCCGGATTGAGTCCGGATTGATGTTGAGAAGAGGTGAGAGGTATCAAAAAAAAAGGCACTAGCCCCTTTTTCATACAACCATAGGATACCACCCTAATTCATTTCTTTAGCCTTCTTCAGCTTTTCTTCTAAAGCGTCGATTGCTTTTCGATAGCTTCAATTTTGCCTTCTTTTATCTTAATTTCTTCTTCAGAAAGTTTACCAGCTGCTTTATCTGCTTCTAATTTAGCTTTTGCTTCCTCTACAGCTTTTTTATCTGCTTCTCCATTACCACAAGAGGCCACAAAAAGACCAACACATGCAGTTAGTAATAATTGTTTTTTCATTATCGATAGTAGTTTTAAATAAACAAGACCGCAATAAAACATCAACCTATTGAGAGCTGAACAGTTAACCGATTTACAGTATTGTATTTCGATTAAAGCTCCCTCATACCCGGCATTCCTGGAATTTCCTTATCGCCTTCGTGTTTGAATTTTAGGTGAGAGGAGCGGCCTTTTTTAAAGATGTTCTGGCCAACTTTTTTCCCTTTTCGTAATTCCTTTTGTTCCTCTTCGGGTAATTGAATTATATCTTGACAATCGCTAGAGCAAGTGCCTTCATGCTCTTTTGCGCATTCTTCGCACTGAATAAACAACAAGTTACAAGCTACATTTTTACAATTGGTGTGAGTATCGCACGGCTTTCCACATTGGTGACATTGAGCAATAACTTCTTGTCCAATGGTTTCACCCAGTCGCTCGTCAAACACAAAGTTTTTTCCTTTAAACTTATTGTCTAGCTCTTTTTCTTTAACGTCTCGTGCATATTTAATAATGCCCCCTTCAAGTTGATAAACATTTTTGTATCCACGATGCTTGTACCAAGCACTGGCTTTTTCGCAGCGAATTCCACCCGTGCAATACATCATTATGTTTTTGTCTTTGTGTTCTTCCATCATCTTATCGATAATGTCTAAAGAAGAAGCAAAAGTGTCCACATCAGGTGCAACTGCTCCATCAAAATGCCCAACCTCACTTTCGTAATGGTTGCGCATGTCAATCAGAATAGAGTTGGGGTCGTCCATCAATTCATTCCACTCGTGTGCTATTAAGTGCTGACCTTTATTTGATGCATCAAACGTCTCGTCGTTTAGGCCGTCGGCTAAAATCTTATCTCGAACTTTAATGACCAGTTTGTAAAACGATTTACCATCATCTTCAACCGCAAAGTTTAGACGAATGTTATTCAAGAATTCTATTTCATTCAGTTTCTGCACAAATTCGTCTATGTTTTTGGTAGGTACCGATATTTGAGCATTGATGCCTTCTGTGGCCACATGCACTCGGCCAAAAACGCCAAGCTCATCCCAGGTTAGAAATAAATGATCTCTAAAAATTTGAGGATTCTTAACCTTGGCGTACTTATAAAACGAAATGGTAGTACGCTCTTCTTTGCTAGAAAGCAACTGCTCTTTAAGAACCCTTTTATCTACTTTGTTATGCAATTTCATGTTACAAACGAGTTGGAATTAAGGAGTTAAATAATATGTGGCGGCAAATGTAGAATTAGTTTTTGGGTGGATTTATGATAATTATCGCTTCTTACTAGCTTTTGCCAGAGGGTTAAAATGTAAACATATCTCCAACCAATTAGCCAGTTGATCATCGGTGTCTATTCCTTCCGCCTCAATAAAAACATAGCCTTTCATAGGGCGCCCCGTGAAATCCATTGGTAGAACATGTTCAGTTTTTATGGTTTCTTCGCAAGCGTTTTCGCCAAATCTAGCCATGAGCAATTCGCCATTGGTTTTTTTTGAGATGTGAATCCCGCACAGCATTTTATTATCGACCATAAAACACAATCCACCCTAAATTTTACGAGCTTCAAAAGCTACTTTTTATCCTGTAAATAATTCGAGATTCTTTCTGCGGTGTATTCGTAGTAAGCCATTCTTCAGATTTAAAAAGACCATTTTAATCGTAAAAATACAGCTGATCCTAGATTGCGAAATACTTTTTGCTGATCACCTAAATAAACTCGTCCCAATAAGTTTAGGACCCAAGCATTTGATGAGCTTTTCCACTAGCATAGATTGCAAGTCCAAACCAGAGTTTAATCCCTTACCCCTTTTCCTCTAGCTTTCCATCCACATACTTTGCAAAACGACCTTTGTTTTTGTCGTGCACTTGGTCTCTTCTTGGCCAAGGCCAGCCACCAAATTGCGTGCGTTGGTAATCGCTAAAAGCTTGCGCAATTTCTTCTCGTGTGTTCATTACAAATGGTCCGTGCTGCACAACGGGTTCGTTAATAGGCTTTCCTTGTAATACCAAAATCTTGGCACCTATTGGTCCAGAACGAAGGGTTAAATCAAAAGCTTCGTCCACCTCAGCTGCATGATATTCATTTACTGGGATTCCGTTAATCGACAATCCTTTTCCTTCGTAATAATATAATGTTCGATTTGTACCTACCTCTGTTTTGGACATTTGCCATTCGGCATTAGCTTCCATGTGAATATTCCATACTGCCACATTGTTTTTAGGGTCGCTTGCCCAAGAATCGGGTGGAGGAGAAGGCAATTGTTCGTTTTCTAAAGCTCCTGCAATAATTTCAATTTCTGTTTTTCGGTTGTTTGAGTCGGTATATGTTTTTCTAGGAATACTATCGCCCCAAAACATGGTGAAATTAGCTGGCACCATTTTGCTTTTTCGTGGTAGATTCAACCATATCTGGAATAGTTCCAGTGGGTTTTCTTTTTCTTCAGATAATAACGGAAACATTTCGCTGTGTTGAACACCTTTACCAGCGGTCATCCATTGCACGTCGCCATTTCCGTATCTACCGGCTGCTCCCAACGAATCAGCATGGTCAACTAATCCTTTTCTTACTACGGTAATGGTTTCAAAACCACGATGTGGGTGCCCCGGAAAACCAGGAACCCTATCGCCGTGATACATACGCCAACCATCTTTTAAAATAAAGTCCTGACCAATATGTCTTCCGTCTAAAGGTGCATCTGGACCCATTTGGCTATTTCCTTTTGGGTAATTATCCTCGTGATGCACGCAAAATAGAAACGGATCTGCTGTTTCCCATTGAAAACCCAATGCTTTAATGTTTTTTACGGCAGAGCGCGATTCGTTTTCCATAACTGAAGATTTTTTAATGAAGCTAAAAAAAGGTAAAGCAAAAACAGATGAACCTAGTAAGGACAGTTTTTGCAAAAAGCTTCTTCTGGGATATTTGTTATTCATTGCGTATTCGTTCTACAACAATTTCAAATTGAAAAAGTTAATGCCCGAATTTACAGAAAAGGACATTTGGTAATTGGTTAATAAAACTGAACATTAGTAATCGACATCACTTTTACTTGATTTTAAAAACATTCTATTTGCAATATGGATTTAAAAGATTGGAAGACGTGGGCGTTGTTCTCATGCACATTGGGTTTAGCACCGTTTTTTCCGGAGCCACACATTTGGGGGAAACTAAAATGGATAACAGATGGAGCAGTTGGAATGGGTGCTATGGATTGGTTTGATGTATTGCTACACGGTACCCCTTGGGTTGGTTTGCTGGTGGTTTTGGTAAAGAGTTTTGTATTTAAAACTAAGCCATAAAAAAAGGGGCGAAAGCCCCTTTATAAGTCAACATATGCTGAAACGTTATTGTGCAACAACAAACTTTTTTACTTGAGTTTCATTGTTTTTATCCTCAAAGCTCAACACATAAACACCTGAGGTGAGTTGAACATCTGCAACGTGCGTATGTTGAGTTTCTCCACCAACATAAAATCCTTCTTCAAATACTTTTACCCCTTGCAGATTATATATTGTAATTTTTGAGTTTTGCATGGCGTTTTTAGTTTGAATGCTAACGTTTAATCCTTCTTGATTATCAAAAATTGATAAACCATTCGTGTTGTTCAATTCGATAATTGAGCTTGCCTCATCTAAAACGGTGTATTTTGTTGGAGCAGTAATCGTACTAAAATTCTTTACCGTTAATCTTACCGTGTGCTGTCCAGCGCTTAGTCCTGGAGGTACTGTTACTTCTAACTCTGTAGCCGCTTGATTAACAATAGGCAAACCGGCATCAATGGAGCCAAACAATATTGTGTTTTCGTTATCCACTGAGCTAAAGTTGAACCCTTCAATCGTTACAGCACTTCCAGCTTTGCCAGAGTTTGGGTTTAAACGCACTATTACAGGTCCTGTTTCTAAAGTGAAATTTTCTGGAGTTGTAGCGGTTGTTGAACCATTATTAACGGTAATTACACCATTTTGAGCTGAGGCAGGTACTTCTACAACTAATTGCTTATCGGAACCATTTACCACTGTTGCAGTAGCACCACCACTAAATGTTACCGTGTTATTTCCAAACGGCTGTGCAAATAGATTTCCATAAATTGTTATATTCTGACCAATTGCTCCCTTTTTTGGGTTGAAATCGGTAATAACCATTTGTGGAGAACTATGTACCGTGAAAACTGAACTTTGAGCTGAATTACCCCCTACAGATACTGTGATTACACCAGTTTGCGCTCCGCTCGGAACCCTAACTCTAAGTCGAGTTGCTGTGGCAGAGGTTACGGTTGCGTTTACACCACCACTAAAAGTTACCGCATTACTAGTTGTTGTAGTACTAAAACCACTACCATTAATACTAATTTCATTTCCTACAACTCCGGCATTTGGCGCTACAGAAGTAATATTAACGTTGTTTCCACCGCCACCACCTGTTACGGTGAATGTACCAGCTAAATAGCTAGACCCATTATAGATTAGCCTTACCTGTCCCGAGGTAGCGCCAGTGGGTACGGTCACTTTTATTTGATTAGAAGAGCTAGAAATAACATTAGCTGTTATTCCGTTAAACTCTACTGTAAAGCCCGAGGTTGGTAAATCAGTTCCCGTTAAATCAACCGCAGTGCCAATAGGTCCAGAAGTAGGAGACATGTTGGTTATGTTAGGTGGGTTTGGAGTAGAAGAACCCATTACAAATTGACTGCAGAGCTTGTTATTGCTAGAGTTTGGATCTATAGATACATTTACCGTTACACAAATATCAAATGCACCTGCGACTGTTGGAAAATTTAGATTTAGTGCAGCAGCAGTAGCATTTCCAAAGAGAGGTAATGTATCATTTGCGTTAAGATTACTTGTAAGTGTATAGTTTGAGTTGCGAGTAACGCCGTTACACTCCATTACAATAGCTATTGTTGAGCCTTGGCCCAAACCAATTCCTCCAATATTCTCAATAACGAATCTAAATTGATTAAAGGCGGTACCTATAGGGATAGCATTAGGGTTTAATCCTGCAGGGTTTGTTATTGTTATACTACCAGGCTTAATTCGTAAATCTGGTCTCGGGGAGGTCATAGAATAAGGAGTACATGATTTGTTATTATTTCCATTTACATCATTTGTGTTGGTAATGGTCACACAAATATTAAAATTACCGGTTGAGCTTGGAAAACTAATTCCATTAGTAGTTGCTCCTCCAGGTGTACAATCAACAGTGAAGGTTATACTTCCCCCAGAAGCAATTGCCGAGCCTGGAGCTCCAGCTAAGTTTACTGAGAATGATCCCACCTCAAACCTAACATCTATCCTGGTGCCCGCTGGAATTGAATTGGAACCAGCATTTACTACATCAAATGAAACTTGATTTAGAAGGGTCCCTTGGTTGATAGAACTACCTGAAGAAATTCCTGTTGGATTAGTGATTTGTACATTTCGTACTGCAAAATCGTAATTCTGAGCATAAGAAATTGAGGTTAATAAAGTAGCGATTAATAAGTTGAAAACAAGTTTAATCTTGTTAGTGAAATATATTTTTCCTTTTTGCAAAAATACGCTATACATCCCGCCGGGTTGGTTGATTCAATAGTTAAAATGCAATTTTTGCTAACTGAAAATGTGCTTAGACAAATTTCAATTATTCATTGAAATGTTTTGATTAAAAAAAACCTCGAACGGAATCCGAGCGAGGCTTCTTTTTCGAATGTGTGTTGTTCCTTAAAAAATTTCTCTGCCTGAGAAGTGGAAGTTACTTTCAATTTCGGCGTTGTCATCTGAATCAGAACCGTGAACCGCGTTTTTAGCTTTACTTTCTGCAAATTCAGCTCTAATGGTTCCTGGAGCAGCTTCTGAAGGATCGGTAGCACCGATTAAAGTTCTGAAATCTGCAACTGCGTTGTCTTTTTCAAGAATTGCAGCTACTATCGGTCCAGAGCTCATGTAGTCAACCAACTCTCCGTAAAAAGGACGCTCTGCGTGAACTTCGTAAAATTTTCCTGCTTCAGATTTTGAAAGTTGCGTCTTTTTTAATGCAACAATTCTGAAACCACCTTTAGAAATTTTGTTCAAAATAGCACCAGTTAAGCCTTTTTCAACAGCTTCTGGTTTAATCATGGTAAATGTTCTATTTGTAGCCATAGTATTTTTTGTTATCTAGTTTTTGAGCGTGCAAAATTAATTCTTCTTTTTAGTTTTAAATGGCAATTAGGTTTTAATTCTAATGCTAGGTTCAAATACCTTTGCCGCCATGGATAAACTGAATAATATCAAAGGCATGGTGGATATGGTTCACCAAGCAAATTCAATTTTTATTTCTACCCATAAATCGCCAGACGGAGACGCAATTGGCTCTTCGGTTGGATTAAAAAGGGCGCTAGAAAAGTTAGGAAAGAAAATAACGGTTGTTGTACCGGATGCTTTTCCAGGATTTTTAGATTGGATGGTGAAGGATAAGCCATTAGTTCAATTTGATTCAGAGCCTGATGCTGCAAAAACAGCACTGGCCGAAGCAGACCTAGTTTTCTGCTTGGATTACAACACTTTATCAAGAGTGGGTAAAGACTTAGAAGAAGTGTTACGTTCTGATAATACACCAAAGTGTATTATCGACCATCACAGACAGCCAGAAGAGGTTGCATTTGTTGCGGGTTTACACGATATAAACTCAAGCAGTACAGCTCAATTGGTGTTTGATTTTATAAGAGCATTTGATAAACCAGAATTATTTGATAGAGAAGTTGCCGCTTGCATTTATTCGGGAATTGTAACGGACACAGGTTCGTTTAGATTTAGATCTACCACAGCAAAAACCCATAGAGTAGTAGCGGAGTTAATGGATTTGGGACTAGATACCTCTCAAGTTTACAACGAGATATACGATACCAATTCTTTGGATAGGATAAAGCTATTGGGTTATGTTCTCAATCAAAAAATGACCGTTTTCCCCGACTTGGAACTTGCGCATATTGCATTATCAAAAGAAGAATTGGACAGATTTAATTACAAATCTGGAGACACGGAAGGTGTAGTGAATTATCCGTTATCTATACAAGGCGTGAACATTTCATGTATTATGAAAGAAAATGGAGAAAACATCAGGATGTCGTTTAGGAGTAAAGGAGAGCG
>CBFICO010000042.1:0-277 GCA_965661115.1 Salibacteraceae bacterium | reverse complement strand
TGTAAACACTTTTGCTCGTACTTATTTCAATGGCGGGGGCCACTTGAATGCCGCTGGGGGAGTATCTGAATTGTCTTTATCAGAAACTATTGAAAAGTTTGAAAAAACAGCAAAGGAGTATTTTGGGTCGTAACTTATTAATTGCAGTAGGCCTAATAATCAGTTTAAATTCTTGTGAGAATAAAGCGGGTAATTTCCAATTAAAACCTGGTGATATTTTATTTCAGGATTTGGATTGTGGTCCGTTTTGCGAATCGATAGAAACGGTCACACCCGG
>CBFICO010000041.1:273-20036 GCA_965661115.1 Salibacteraceae bacterium | reverse complement strand
AACCGGGTGGCATACCGATACTGTGTTTGCGTTTTATCCTAAATGGGGAAGTTGCCGAGACTCTGTATTCAAAAAATCGATTCGAATTTGGAAACCAAGTGGAAACCCAATAACGACTCCAGTGTCTGGTTGTGCACCACTAACAGTAACTTACAATCATAATATCGGTCCAGTAGATTCTTTAATTCATGGGCATTGGGTTATAGGCGGCCAGGTTGTAAACACGAATCCTGTTACGCGAACTTATTCTCAGCACGGTTCATACTCGGCTATGTACCGAGTAAAACATTTAAAAGGCTGCCAGTATAATTACAGCGCAGGAGTTCAGGTTGGTTTAAAGCCAAATGCCGATTTCAAAGTGGCAAAAACAGGGTACTGCGCCAATGAAAAAGTTGAGTTCAGAAACCTTTCTACCGATTCAACTTTAATTACAAACTATTTCTGGTCTCTTGATATGAACGCTGGAGCCTATTCTTTTAATCGTCATGAAGAACATTCTTATGCGGATACAGGATACAAGTCTACTTTTTTGGTAGTTAGCCACAACGGTTGTGCAGATACCATTATTAAGAGGAACTTCATCAAAGTACTTGGTCCAACCGGCAGCTTCGGTATAATTGCCAATTGTGATTCTGTTTATAAAGTTGAAATGGCTCCGCTTTTTTGGACCGATTACCATCGTTTTAAATACGATTTCGGAGATTTTGGAGGAATAGACTCTTCCGATACTACGGCAAAGTATCACTACCTATCTCGAGGTAATTACGATATTAAACTTACTCTGTATAACGATAGCAATGACTGTGAAGTGGAGACTATCAGAAAAGTAAAGATTAGAGAGGTAAAGCTTAATAGCTCAATTAATAAGCGAAAAGAATGCTACCCTTTTGAGTTTAAGTTTAATACAAGCAATTCTCAAGACGTAGAGAGCGGACGAATTCTAATCTACGGTGTGGATAGCACACCGCGAAATTTTAAACAGTTCCCTTTCGAATCTATGACAAAAGGAGCACAGCGCCCAATGTTAATAGGCTATGATGTAAACGGTTGTCCAGACACAAATCGCCTATGGTTAAAAACTTACAGACCTGAAGTAAAAATTGTAGCCAGCGTAGACTCAGGTTGCGGGCCTTTAAATGTTCAATTTACGGATAGTACGGATAATGACACAACCGTTTCTTATAAGCGTTGGTTTTTGGCGCATCATGGTAGATCTGCTGTTCAGCATCCTTTTCAAATTTGGAAACGACCAGGAAGTCATGAGGTGATTTTAAAAATTGTAGATGCTATGGGGTGTTATGGAGAAGACTATAAAACAATAAAAGTGATTTCGCCGGTACCTGATATTGCGGTTAAAAAACAAGTATGTATTGGTGAAACCGTTGTTTTTTCTAATCCACTTTTAAAAGATAAAGAGCAGCTGTTCTGGAATTTTGGAAACGGTGTGCAAGGGACAGGTGATAGTGCAACAACAAGTTATTCTAGTCCCGGTAGAAAAACGATTCACTTAAGAGTAGTAGATAGTTTAGGTTGCGATAGTTCTATTACTAAAACACAACACGTTAAGGTGCAAAGGGTGAATCGACCAACGGTGGTAGCTTTGCCAAATGATACCAATTGTTACCCAGCTGAGATTAGTTATTTAGTAACCAGCACCGATACTAATAATCAGTATTTCTATTGGCGTTTTGATTCTTCAGAAGCGTACATCCGTAAAAGTGTGCCTAGTGCTTTTTATACCTACGATATTCCTGGTGAATTTGGATTCGATTTAAAAGTAGAAACTTCCTTTGGCTGTAAAGATTCATTCAGGTACGCCAGTATGGTAAACATTGGAGGCCCATACGCACGTTTTAATGCTCCCGATACTTTGTGTTTAGGAACCGAAGCAGAGTTTAAATTAACCGAATCTAAAAACGTGTATAAGTTTAGTTGGGATTTTGGTGATGGAATAATCGATACCATTAATGGCGATTCCGTAAATGCATTCCATACTTATTACAACACGGGTACTTACCCTATATTTCTAATTTTTAGTGACTCTTTGGGCGATTGTGTTAAGTCCTTTTCCGACACTATTGAAGTGCAATCGGTTAGCGCGCAAATAACTCTAAACGACACAATAGGTTGTACCGAATTTGAACTTGAGGCCGATGCATCTGACCAACCCGTTGATAGATACAATTGGTTTTTGAATGGAAACTTTATTGCTAATACTCAGTCGCTCAAGTACACGGTAAAACCTCCTGGAAAGTACATTCTCGCGCTCCAATCGCTAAATACTATTACCGGTTGTAATGCTATAGATACTGCTCATTTTGAGGTGTTTCCTTTGCCTATTTTAGAGACAGATGCAGGTGGGATATTCTGTTTAGGAGATTCCGTTTCAGCTTCAGTAACCGGAGCTCAATCCTACAAATGGAGTCCTAGCACATTTTTGAAAGATTCTATTGGTGATTCAGTTCTTTTATCGCCAGAAAAAGATATGGTTTATACCATAACCGGAACAGACGTAAATGGTTGTATTTCTGATATTAATATCAGCTATAAAGTTGTTGAACCACCTAGACTACGAGATGTTAAGGATACAACTTTGTTTTTAGGTGAGACCATTAAACTAGAACAAGAAAATAACCCAGAATGGAATTACAGCTGGGAACCTTCGTTGTTTTTGTCTTGTAACGATTGCCCAAGCCCTGATCTTGAGGGAAATAGAAATATTACTTATACGGTTTCTGTTAGTGATAAGCATGGTTGTTTTGTGTTTGATTCTACTTTTCAAGTATTTGTTGAAGATGATTATTCGGTGTTAATTCCCAATGCATTTACACCAAACGGAGACGGCTTAAACGACGAGTTTAGGTTTTTTGCTCGGGGTATTGAAGAGGTTTATTTCTTCGGAATATACAGTAGATGGGGTGAACTGATTTATGAGTTTAAAGACGTAAACGACTCATGGGATGGTTCGTACAGAGGCGAACCTTGGAAAACCAATTCAAAATTGGTTTATAAAGGAGAGCTGAAGCGTTTTAATGGAGAGGTAGTGGAGCTTTCGGGGTATATTGTCTTGGTGAAATAGTTAACTAATTCAAGATATACTTCAATCCTAAATTAAACGTCTCTCCTAATCCAGCATTCTGTGCATAAAAGAAATTAGAGTAAAGCAGTTCAATATTAAAATTGGAAGTAAACTGATATTTAAACCCTAATCCTGCCTGCGAAAAATTGGCGCCAATTACCCAATCGTTTATTTGCGGGTCGGCCGTGTTCTGCACAAACCTTGGCGTATGTTGCGCCATGGTGTAAAAGGTAATTTTTTTGGTAGGGAAGTAACTTAGAAACAAACTTGTGGGCAAATCTAAATGGGTAACTTGGGTTTTGCTTTTTCTGAACCTAAACAATAAATCGGCCTCTGCAAAAACCTGGAATTTATTATTCCAAATGGTTTTAGCATAAAAGAATTGTGTCCACCAAGCATGTCGGTTCCATTCGATCCATTCTAGATTACCTTCATTTGTGCCATTCGGATTAGAGAAACCCTCAGGATAATCGGCAAAAACAATGTTATACGAACTCTGTAAGGTAAACTCATTCACGTTTTTAAACGGTTGCCAGCGAATTTTAGGCGCAACAAAAGCCACTCCAGCTCTTGTAGTATCGTCATTTCTAAAATCAAACGCTCTGCCAATTCCATTGTAACTTTCGCTAGTGGTTGCTCTGCCTGCACCGCGCAAGGCAATATCCATAGCTATGTTAAACCGCGCATTTTTGCTTATCCCATAAGTGGTTTGGATAAGCGAAGTGGCGAAGGTCATTCGGTAGCCGTCGAAATTGGTTCCAACCCAGTTGTTTTTTGATTCGGTGTAAATAGAATTGAACATCGTAAAATCGAGCTGACCTTTTTTGAGTAACGAACCCGCCGTAAATGTTTGCAGGTTAAAAGAGTTTCCGTCCACAGTAACATCAGAGGGGTCAAATGGTTTTTGCTGATTTGCTGAAACCGCAGCAGTAACATTTAGTCCCCAATCGTATGCGTAATAGCTTTCTTTTTGATCTTCGGAAACGCTTTTTTCTCGGTATCTATTTAAATAAACTAATGCACCTCCAAAAGCTTTAAAATCCTCTCGGTACCAATTAAAAATCTCAGAAAGTTTTACCGTTCCATCTGCCTGTGGTTGAATAAAATCGTTGTTGTTTAAAGTAATTTTTGTTTGTCTTTCAAGCTGATTGTTCAAAGTGTTTGGCAAATATGCTTCCCCAATAATGGGTGGACAGCCAACTGCACCGCAAACCAATGCAAAATGCACTCGTGGGTCGTTGTATTTTTCTCTTATTAGCTTGTTTTCAATGTCGTTTAAAGTGACTTTATTACCACTTACAGTGTACTTGGTTCCGTCAAAGAATCCAGCAACCTCCATAACAGATTTTATAGGGTAGTTTTTTACAATTTGGTGAATAACTATAAGGTTGTAACTATTTATTAAAAACGCTTTTCTATTCGGCTCGTTCAGCGATTCAAGGTCGGTTTGCTCAATTATCGAAATCAGTTGATTTAGCTCTTGTGGATTGCTTTTAACATCTTGGTACAACACTTTATTATCCTGAACACTTTGCTGGAAAAAAGTGTTGCTCAACTCAAAAAAATCTTGACTAAAACCGATTGCCGAAAGAACAGTGAAGAAAAATGTGGAAATGAATTTCATATATGTCTAATTGAAACAACAAAGATTAGGGAACCTTTTGATTGATAATGTATAGAAGTGTACAAATCTGTTTTCTTGTTTTTGTGCTAGTAGTACTTTTTCATTCTTTTAAAATCTATTGTCCAAATCCTGACAACAATCTTCCAATCAACCGCCTTTCTTTGCTTACTTTGAAAACATGGAGCGCATTGTAATTATAGGAAACGGAATTGCTGGTATTACCACAGCTCGCCATATCAGAAAAAGAGATGCTGAGGCCGAGATTGAGGTGATTTCATCAGAGACCAAGTATTTTTTCTCTAGAACTGCGCTCATGTATGCCTACATGGGTCACATGAAAAAAGAGCACATGAAACCCTATGAGGACGGTTTCTGGCAGAAGAATAGAATTGAATTGTGTTTTGCTCATGTAGATAAAATCGATTTTAATCAGCAGAGGCTTCATTTTTCAAATTCTAAATCAACCACATACACCAAACTGGTTTTGGCCTTGGGTTCTAAACCCAACAAATTTGGTTGGCCTGGTCAAGACTTAAAAGGAGTTCAAGGATTGTATTCTTACACCGATTTAGAGCTGATGGAAGAAAACACCAAAGGCATTAATAAAGCAGTAATAGTTGGCGGAGGACTCATTGGTGTTGAGATGGCTGAAATGCTGCGCAGTAGAAAAATTGAGGTCGATTTTTTGGTGCGCGAAAATCGGTTTTGGGGAAACGTTTTGCCAAAAGAAGAAGGTGAACTCATCAGCAATCACATAACAGAGCATGGGGTTAACCTGCTTTTTGATACCAATCTTATAGAAATTATATCCGACGAAAATGGAAGGGTAAAGGCTATTAAAACCGACAAGCACGGTATTATAGATTGCAAGTTTGTGGGATTGACTGCTGGGGTAAGTCCGAATGTAGAGTTTTTGAAAGAGACTGAACTCGAAATTGACCGAGGAATTTTGGTGAATGAATTCTTAGAAACCAATTTGCCTAAAGTGTATGCTGCGGGTGATTGTGTTCAACTCAGAAAAGTAAGTTCGGGCAGAAGAAACATTGAGCAAGTGTGGTACACGGGTAGAATGATGGGCGAAACCCTAGCAAAAACCATTACTGGAAACCGCACAGAATACAAACCAGGTGTATGGTTTAACTCGGCCAAGTTTTTTGATATTGAGTACCAAACATATGGGCTAGTTTCGGCACAACCACTTGATGGACAAAGCAACTTTTATTGGGAGAATAGCGCTAAAAAAGTTGCTATTCACTTGGTTTTTGAAGAGGCCACCCAAAAGTTCATCGGAATTAACACTTTTGGAATTAGAATGCGTCACGAGTTGTTTGATAAATGGTTGTCAAACAGAGAAAGCATTGGGCATGTCCTTACGCATTTAAAGGATGCCAACTTCGATCCCGAGTTTTACCAAACCTACGAGAACGAAATAGTTCAATCATTTAACCGTCAATGCGCCACAAATTGGAAAGTAAAAAAGAGAAGTTGGGCAAATATTTTTGGATAATACTAGGCTGTTCCTTTCTTAGCGTGTCGGTGGCGGCTCAGCCTGCAGTTGATGGTTTCATGAAAGGAAAAGGCAATTTGGATGCAGTAGCCGGTGTCACGGTCGATAATTTTAGTAAGTACTACGCCGCACCTGGGTTATTGAATATTGGAAGAACCACCACAAGTGCCAGTGCATTTTTCTCAGCAGGATTATTGAATTGGCTAGATGTTCAAGTAAACGTGCCGTATGTAATGACAGCAAACAACTGGTCGAACCTACAAGAAGTGTCTTCATTTGTTAAGGCAAGAGCGGTAAATAAAGATCTAAAAAACGGCACTTTTAGCCTTTTAGGAGCTTTTGGTTTTTCAACTCCAATGACCAATTATCCAACTCAAGGATTAAATGCTATCGGACAGCAGGCAACTGCATTTGATAGCAGGTTAGTAGTACAATATTTTAAGAAAGGTGGTTGGTTTTTTATGGCGCAAGGTGGCTATACTTCACGTTCAAATCCAACGCCGGCATCGGTTCCAATTGCTGCCAAAGTAGGCAAAGCAGCTTCAAATTATTACTTCGATTTTTATTACGATTACCAAGAAGCGCAAGGAGGCACCGATTACCGAGATGGTTCTAATAGTCCGTTTACCACCTTGGGAGTATCTTACCATAAAATAGGAGGCACATACTACCGACCATTTAGCAATGGTAAAATGGGATTTGCTGCTGGTGCTTATGGAGTGCTTTTCGGCCGAAATGTTGGGCAATCAATAGGAGTAAACTTGGCATATATCTATAAAGTGAAATACCTTAAAGAATGAGTACGCAAACAAAAAATACAATTCAGAAAATTGGTGTACCTCTTGGCTTGTTCTTCAGCTTTTCGGGGTTATTAATTTTAATGCTCACTTGGGTTGGCGTTGAGCTTGACCAAAAATTGTTGTGTTTTTTTCTTGCAGCTCTTTTAGGTGGAATGACTTTATATGGATTGACGGTTTATGCAGGCGAAACGGAAGGAATAAAAAACAATGGCATTTGGCAGAATTCATTAACCAATAAAGGTTGGCTTGCATGGGTAAGTGGTGTGGTGCTCACGTTGTTTTATGTACAGTTGTATTGGTTCCCAGAATTATTAGGGTTAAATGCTGAAGGAAACTCAGGTATGATTGCCTTTTTTGACCCCTTGAGTATGGCGCTTAAAGGAAAGCCGGCCAGCCAATGGTTTGTATATGGAACCTTGTACACTATTGCCATTTTAGGTTTAGGAGTCAAGTTTATTTTTAAGTACCAACACAATAGATATCAGTTCTGGCGAACGGTTTCCGTAATGATTGCACAATTTTTCTTGGCTTATTTTATTCCAGAAATTTTGGAGGGGATGTATCAAGAGCAGCCCTACTTTGCAAAGGATTTAAAGAACTTTTGGCCACTCAATTATTACTTTTTTGAAGATTGGCATATCAATAACATGACCGCCGAAGCTTCGGGCAGCATGGGCATGTTTTATCTTGTTTGGGGAATCTTAGGGTTTGCGGTTTTAACGCCCATTATTACCTACTTTGTTGGAAAGCGGTGGTATTGCAGTTGGGTTTGTGGCTGCGGCGGATTAGCCGAAACTGCTGGCGACCCATTCAGACATTTATCAGACAAAAGCATTAAAGCTTGGAAATTGGAGCGCTGGCTGATTCACGGTGTTTTGGCGTACATAGTTATCGTAACCGCGGTAGTGCTTTATGGCTATTTTATGGGTGAGTATTCATTTTTAGGTTTAGATATTTATACCTATTTCCGCAAACCGTATGGGTTTTTAATTGGAGCGGCATTTTCTGGAGTTATTGGAGTTGGATTTTATCCGTTATTGGGCAACAGAGTTTGGTGCCGATTTGGTTGCCCTATGGCCGCTTATATGGGTATTGTTCAGCGCTTTAAATCTCGTTTCAGAATCACAACAAATGGCGGTCAGTGCATTTCTTGTGGTAACTGCTCGACTTACTGTGAACAAGGAATTGACGTTCGAGCTTATGCTCAAAAAGGTCAAAATATTGTTAGAGCTTCTTGTGTGGGTTGCGGTATTTGCTCAGCGGTTTGTCCAAGAGGGGTGCTCAAGCTAGAAAATGGTCCAGAGAAGAACAGAGTAGAGGATAATCCAATTATGATTGGCAACGAAAGAACGACTATAAAACCTAATGAAACCGAAGCGTGAAAAGAGATTGGTTAATCATATCGATACAGCTTTTATTATTAGGAGTTGCATTGTTTAATGTTTCATTTAAACCTGAAATTCTTGACGTTTCGGGTTTAGGAACTACCGATTGGGAAACAACACCGAAATACACAAAGTCATATTTCAATAATGGAGTAATTAAAGAAGAGGGGAGGCTACTTGATTCGCTAAAGTTTGGTTGGTGGAAGACTTATTACGAAAACAAACAGCTGGCCTCTGAAGGCCAATATCAAAATGGTTTAGAGAATGGCTTTTGGAAATATTTTCACCCAAATGGTCAAATAGAAAGTGAGGGTGAATTTACTCAGGGTTTAAAGAACGGTAAGTGGCGCCACTGCGATGCCACAGGTAATTTGGTGCTAGTTGGAATCTATCAAAATGGATCTAAGGAAGATTACTGGAAATATTTCTTTGAAGACGGAAGTATCAGAAAACAGGGCGCATACAAAAACAACCAAAAAGAAGGATACTGGGAGATGTTTTATCCAAATGGTCAGTTAGAGTTTTCGGGAACTTGGAAAAACGATGCGAAACAAGGTTGGTTTAAACGCTATTTTGAGAGCGGACAAATTAAATGGGTAGGCGAGTTTGAAGCAGATCAAAAACAAGGCTTTTGGCGCTATTTCCATAAAAACGGCAATGTAGAAAAAGAAGGCTATTTCTCAAACAATGAAAAAATAGGTTGGTGGCGTTTCTGGAGTGAAAGCGGTGACCCTTTTGAAGAAGCGGATTTTGCCAACGACAGAAAGCACGGTTTTTACAGAAGTTTTTACCCAGATAGTATTGTAAAGTCGGAAGGATATTATACTAAAAACACTGCTGTAGGAGAGTGGAAATACTACAATGAAAACGGTGTGCTAGAATCAAAAGTGAATCTAGACAATGAGTAAAACCAACCAACAAAAAATAGCGGTGGTAATTCCCGCATTTAACGAAGAAAACGCTATTGCTGATGTTATAAAAGACATTGATAAATCACTTGTAAGTGAGATTGTTGTTGTAGATAATAACTCTTCCGATCAAACAAAAAATAAGGCACAGGAGCAGGGAGCAACAGTTTTGGTAGAAAGTTTTCAGGGGTATGGGGCGTCTTGTTTAAAGGGGATAAACTACTTACTGAATCAAAAAGAACCACCTGATATTTTTGTCTTTTTAGATGCAGATTATTCCGATTTCCCCGAGCAACTTAACGAAGTAATTGCGCCAATTGTAAACGATAATGTTGATATGGTTATCGGTAGCCGTGCTATAGGTCATAGAGAAAAAGGTTCCATGACTTTCCCTCAAGTTTTTGGCAATTGGTTAGCTACCCGACTTATAAAATTGTTTTATGGCGTTACTTTTACCGATTTAGGACCTTTTAGAGCAATTAAAAGAGATGCTTTGATTGGGTTACAAATGCAAGATAAAACCTACGGTTGGACGGTGGAAATGCAAGTAAAAGCAGCAAAATTGAACTTAAAAACAGCAGAAGTGCCTGTAGATTATAGAAATAGAATCGGCGTTTCTAAAATTTCTGGTACAGTTAAAGGGACCGTACTTGCGGGATACAAAATTTTGTGGACGATAGCTAAAAATCTAGGTTAATGAATATTCTTATTTGGACAATCTTTTTGGTGTATGGAACATTGATTCTTTTCATTTTTTTGTATTCCATTTCTCAACTTACACTTACCCTAAGTTACAGAAAATCAAAAAGAAATAGAAAAACGGATGCAGATCCACCTGCATTAGATGAGTATCCTATTGTAACAATTCAGCTGCCCATTTTTAATGAAAAATATGTGGCTGAACGTCTTATAGAGTCAACCCTTAAAATCAGTTACCCAAAAGAAAAATTAGAAATTCAGGTTTTAGATGATTCAACCGATGAAACATTTGAACTGGTAGCCAATAAAGTAGGTCAGTTTCAGCAGGAGGGGTTTGACATAAAACACGTTCACCGAGTAAAACGAATGGGCTTTAAGGCAGGTGCTTTGGCTGAGGGCTTAGAGGTTGCAAAGGGAGAGTTTGTTGCCATTTTTGATGCTGATTTTATTCCAGCAAAACACTTTTTATTAGAAGGGCTCAAGTATTTTATGCACGAGAAAATTGGACTGGTTCAAACCAAATGGTTGCATTTAAATAAGAATTACAACCTACTTACACGTTTGCAGGCTTTTGGTTTAGATGCTCATTTTACAGTAGAGCAGGGAGGTAGAAATGCCGCAGGACATTTTATGAACTTTAACGGAACCGCTGGCATTTGGCGAAAAACCTGTATTGAAGATGCAGGAGGTTGGGCATCTGATACCCTTACTGAGGATTTGGATTTGAGTTACCGTGCGCAGCTCAAAGGTTGGCAGTTTAAGTACATAGAGGATATCGGTTCACCAGCAGAATTACCTGCAGTAATGAACGCCGTTAAAACACAACAATACCGCTGGAACAAAGGTGCTGCAGAATGTGCGGTTAAAAATTTGGATAAAGTAATTAGGGCATCTGATGTCCCTGCAAGTTCGAAAGTTCACGCTATTTTTCATTTAATGAACAGCTTTGTATTTGTGTGTATTGTGCTTACTGGTTTTTTAAGCGTACCACTAATGTTCATCAAACACAACTTTAGAGAGTATGGCTATTTATTTGAAATAGCTACGATTTTTACCCTCAGCTTTGTTTTTATAGCCTTTTTTTATTGGACTTCCACTGCCATGAACTACGATAACAAATGGAAAGGTTTTGTCCGTTTTATAGCCTCATTCCCAATTTTCTTGTCGGTTTACATGGGCTTGTCCTTGCATAATGCACTGGCGGTTTTAGAAGGTTATTCAGGCAAAAAGAGCCCGTTTGTTAGAACGCCAAAATTCAATATAGAAAGTAACGGAGGAGTTTGGAAAAACAATAAATACTTAACTAAACGCATCAACCCACTTACTTATTTAGAGTTGGGTTTATCCTTGTATTTTATCTTGGCCATTGGTATTGGTGTTTATTTACGAGATAGTGGCTTACTTCCTTTCCACTTAATGATGGCATTTGGCTTTGGTGTGATTGGAATTTATTCCGTGAAGCATGCTTCAGGATAATGCTGTTATAAATAAAGAATTACAATACTTACTATACCCGTTATTCCCGCCCCGTTTTTCAACGGGATAGACTCCGGCAGGGAATCTCAGCTCCTCAAAATGGATTTATTACACATAGATTTTGGCTAAATTATCGTATGCTGTTTCCACCATTCTCAGCAACAATAATCAACCGATCACTGGTTTCTTCATTAAAAGGTTGCAAGTTATAATCGCCAAAAACGTGTTTTATTTTTAGGTTAGAAGTGGAAAACAACTCTTCTAAATCGGCTAATGAGAATGCAGTAACTCGTTCTTCGTATTTATAGTCCTTCCCTTTATCTGAAAACTCAATACGCTTTACAATAACATGATTATCAAACGTCTTGGAAATCTTGAAAGTTATACCCTCAATAGTTTTTCCTTCGTAAGGAATTAGTTCCTTAACCACCAAACAAGAATTTAAGAAATCGAGTACAAAAGTCCCTTTTGGTTTTAGGTTTTGAGCAACCGCGTTTAGTACTTTTTGGTTGTCGGTATCGTCATTGAAATAGCCAAAACTGGTAAACAAGTTCAACACAATATCATAAGCATTGGCTTTAAACGGTTCGCGCATATCGTGCACCGCAAAATGCAAATGCTGGTTCGCGCATTTTCGCGCTTTTTGAATAGAGTTTTCGGATAAATCGATACCCGTAACGTTGAACCCAAGTTCGTTTACTTTTTTTGAATGACGCCCTTTTCCACAAGCTAAATCTAGTATGCGCGCATTTTCGGAAGGGTTAAGAAAAGTGAGTAGTGCTTGAATAAATTGCGCTGCTTCGCTCTCATCTCTATCTTTATACAAAAGATGATAGTATGGTGTGTTAAACCATTCGGAGTACCAGTTATTGTTGTGGTTTTCTGACATTTATTTACTATCCTTCTCCTTAAATATATCGTCATTCCGCAAGATTAGTTGAGTAAATTCTAGATAGGAATTTTTATGAAACTTCTATGCGGAATCTCTATTTAATGATTTTGCACCTATTGAAAATTGAGATTCCGTACAACTATCTCACACAAATCACTTTTTGTGATTTGGTTCGATAACGTTTACGGAATGACAAGTTTCAGGCTTATACTTCTACATAAAAAAAAAGCCCCACCATAAATGGCAGGGCTTCAAATTTAGAATATCGAGACTGATATTACTCGATTACCGTCATTTCTTTTACAAGGTGACCAGCACCAGCAAATTTGTCAATGATAAACAAGGTATATCGGATATCAACTGAAATGGTACGCTGAAGATTTGGCTCAAACGCCACATCGCCACTCATTGCTTCCCAGTTACCGTCGAAAGCAGTACCAATTAGGTGACCTTCAGCATTAACCACACCACTACCAGAGTTTCCACCAGTAATGTCATTGTTAGACAAGAAACAAACTCTAAGCTCGCCATCTTTTCCGTAGCGTCCATAATCTTTGTCTTTTATCATTTGAATCAGTTTTTCTGGAGCGTCAAATTCTAAATCTCCTGGCTGATACTTTTCTAAAATACCTTCAGCAGTGGTATAGTACTCGTAGAAAACAGCATCACGCGCCTCGTACGGTAAAATATTTCCGTAAGTCAATCTCAATGTGGAGTTTGCATTAGGGTAGTACGATTTGTTTGGGTTCATTTTGCGAATAGCATCAATGTACAAACGTTCTGCCTTTGCAATTTTTACGTTAGCAGCTTGTCTTGCAGGAACTACGTTTTGGTAAAAATCGTCCCAAACAGCTTTAGAAATTTTGTATGATGGATCTTTCATAATTGACTTAGCACTAGCTTTTGTCAAGAACGCGTCCATAGCTTCTTCATCGTCGAACATAGATTTTTTAGCAACCCATTTTGCCAATTTCATGTAATCGCCTTTTGCTTTAGCAATTAAAGTTTGGATATACTCAGGACGCTCTCCTTCAGGGATTACCTCTGCATACATTTCAAACATTGCAGCCATTACATTAATATCAACTGTTATGTTGTAGTTTTTAAAGTGCTTTTCGTTTATAGCTCTTAATCGCTGAGTTTCTTCATCGATCACTTTTGGATCTGTACCATCAGCCTCAAGCATTCCAGCTAATTTGCCGTAGTTTTTTGCTAAGGAAGCCATTTCAACACCTTGAGAAGCAAAAGCTTCTACAAAATAATTGTACTTAGTTTGAGTAGATTTTATTTCGTCGTAACCGGTTTTGTATAGGTCTAGAACTTGTCCGTATTTTGCTTTACGCTCAGCGTTTTCGTTAGCCCATTTATCAAACTCTGCTTCTTCAGCTCTCTTTTTATCAGCAACACCCAAAGCGTTTAGAGCTTTAGTCATTCCAATAAAGTTTTTCCAGTAATTACTTACCCCAGCGTGCTTGCTCGCGTACTGAATTTTAGTTTTTTCATCAGTATTCATACCTTCTTCATAAAGGTCAAGCTTTTTTCTTCTGATTTTAATTCTGTCTGGATAATCCACGTTTACCTTGTGGTTTACACCATAAGAACTCAAGTAACGCTCCGTACTTCCAGGAAATCCGAAAATCATGGCGTAATCGTTTTTGTCTGTTCCTTTAATGTTTACCGGCAAATGATGTTTTGGCTTGTAAGGCTTGTTATCTTTAGAATATGCTGCAGGTTTATTGTCTTCGTTAGCGTAAATTCTGAATAAGGTAAAATCACCTGTGTGGCGAGGCCACATCCAGTTGTCGGTGTCACCACCAAATTTTCCTACCGAAGAAGGAGGAGCTCCAACTAATCTAACATCAGAGAAAACCTCGTACACAAACATGTAGTATTCGTTACCCGCAAAAAAGCTTTTTACAACCGCTTTGTATCGTTCATCGCTGTTCTTTTTTACTAAGCTATCTATGATAGGTTTTGCAGCCTGCGCTCTTTCCATTTCAGACATTTCGTCGTTCATCTCTTCAAGAATAACAGCAGTAACGTCGTCCATGTGGTGTAAAATTGAAATAGAAAAACCCGCTGGAATTTCTTCTTCTTTGGTTATTGCCCAAAAACCATCTTTAAGGTAGTTGTGCTCGGTAGTACTGTTATCTTGAATAGTACCGTAACCACAATGGTGGTTAGTAATGAATAAACCTTGGCTAGAAACGATTTCGCCTGAGCAAAAATTTCTTGCTGGTGAACCTAAACCAACAATTGCATCTTTTAGCGACGCATTGTTTACACTGTATATTTCTTCTGGAGTAAGTTTTAAACCAGCTTTTTGCATGTCTACATAGTTTAGTCTCTTAACTAACATAGGTAGCCACATTCCTTCATCAGCCTTCGCATTTGGCTGAAACAACAACGCAATAGTTGCGCACAATAAAATACTCTTACGTATCATAATTTATTCGATTTTTTTAACGCGGGCAAACTTAGCCAATTATAGCAGGGGTAAGCATCAATTTTGAGAAGATTGGTCGTAAGATTTGACCAAAGGTCTATTCCCTATGTGAAAATTACAGCCTCATTTCTATACATTTGTTTTTCCTCGATTTTCGATTCATGGATATAAAGCGAATAGCAAAAGCAATGTCTAGTGAGGATTACGACATAATAATTTCTGTGCCCTTTAAAATGGTAGAAGTAGAAGAAATATGAAAATTTTAAAAGTTGTTGGCCTTTTTGCTGCGCTATTCTTTTTAGGGTTAACCAGTTTTGCTCAACTAAACGATTCAACACTAATTTCAAAAGGAATACAGGTAAAGCACAAGCTTAAGCCATACAAGAAAACCAGCGACTTGGTCTTAAAAATCAAGCTGAAGAACACTCAGGAGAATTGCCAACAACTCAAATTTCAACTTTACTTATACGTTGACGGAAAAGCGGAAAGTTTAAGTGAACAAAAGGAAGTATGTCTACGTCCTAAAAAACGTGTTAAGTATAGATTTTTGTTCGAAACTGAGTCCAAGGGTGAAAAAACTATCGAGTTTGAAAAACTTGAAGTTAACTCAGTTGAAAACTGTGAGCCTGCAAGTGAGTAACTAATGAAACGCCAGTTTTGCCTCAATGTTCTTGGTCTTTCTAATGATGCCACATTAGAGGAGATAAAAAAAAGATTTCGAGAGTTAGCGCTGCAATATCACCCTGATGTAAATCAAGAGCCTGAGGCTAAAACCAAGTTTTTAAACTACCTCAAAGCCTATCAATACCTTTTAAGCGAAGGCGATCAAATTGCCGATATGTACAGCGATTTCAAAAAAGGATCGCAACAAACAGGAAACCGTCAAAAGGCGGCTGCGGTTAATGAGTTTGAGGCTAGGCAGCAAGCCAGAGAAAACATGCGCCAACGAGCCAAGGAATATGCCGAGGCACAAAAACGAGAAGCCGAAGAAATCGAGAAACGAGTTTTTGGTACCCTAACCAGTGGTTGGCCTTGGCGATTAGTGAGAGTGTCTGCTACTATTTGTTGTTTGTTTGCTTTAGCTGTGTTCGTAGATTATTTTGTTCCACGAGTTCAAGAAGGAAACAAAGTAAGCACTAAGGTGTATTACAAATATTTTCAGCGCAACTCCATAATTCTGGTTGATAAACAAACCATTGATGTGCCGGAAACTGTGCATTTAAATGTAAACAGTGGCGATACTTTTTTGTTGGATTATTCAGGAATGTTGCGAGAATTTACGGGTTATACCATTAAAAAACCAACCGGAAAGGTGAGAACATTTGACAACAGTTTTAACCTGTTCACCTTGTTCCCATTAGTGCCGATTTTGTTTCTAATTCCAGGTTTGTTGTTTTTCTATCAAAGCAACGAAGTAAGGTTTTACATCTTGTATTTTATTACGTGTGTTGCTTACCCCGGATTGTTGTTGCACCTTGTTTTTAGAGAAGAAAAACTGACGCATTTAATCAACTATTTTACTGGCTAAAAGTTAATAAGGGGTTCATATCCTTCACGATTTATTCATAATCCTACTAAGGGATTGGATTACTTTTGCCGCCCAATATTTACATTTATGAAAGCCTTAGAAGCAATTTCTCCTATCGATGGCAGATATGCCAGTAAAACAGCTCCATTATCTCAATACTTTTCAGAATATGCCCTGTTTAAATACCGTGTTTGGGTTGAGATAGAATACTTCATAGCGCTGTGTGAGTTGCCGTTGCCGCAGTTAAATGGAGTGGATAAAGCATCTTTTGACTACTTAAGAGCCATCTACCAAGATTTTGATGTAGCCGATGCAGAGAAAATTAAAGAGATTGAAAAAGTAACCAACCACGACGTTAAGGCGGTTGAGTATTTCATAAAAGACAAAATGAGTGAACTTAACTTGGAAAAAGTTTCTGAGTTTGTGCATTTTGGGTTAACCTCTCAGGATATTAATAACACCTCAAACCCAATGATGATTCGCGATGCGGTAGATCATGTAATTGGACCTAAGATCAGAGATATTGTAGATCAATTAAATCACTTTGCAAGCGAATGGAAGGATATTCCAATGCTTGCAAGAACGCACGGACAGCCAGCTTCACCAACACGATTAGGAAAAGAAATTCAGGTGTTTTCAGAACGTATTCAAGAGCAACTTCATTTTTTATACGAAATTCCAGTTGCTGCAAAGTTTGGCGGAGCAACCGGAAATTTCAATGCGCATTACGTAGCTTATCCAAACATAAACTGGATTGATTTCGGGAATACTTTTTTGAAAGAAGCGTTGAGTATTGATAGAAGTCAGACCACCACACAAATTGAACATTACGATCACTTTGCAGCACTGTGCGATTGCTTAAAAAGAATCAATACCATCCTTATTGATTTTGCCCGCGATATTTGGACGTACATCTCAATGGATTACTTCAAACAAAAAATAAAAGCTGGCGAGGTAGGTTCTTCCGCTATGCCGCACAAGGTAAATCCAATTGATTTTGAAAATGCTGAGGGAAACTTAGGTATAGCTAATGCCGTTTTTGAGCATCTCTCTGCTAAATTGCCAATATCGCGTTTACAAAGAGATTTAACGGATTCTACTGTTCTAAGAAATGTTGGAGTTCCTTTCGGAAATAGTTTAATTGCCTACGAATCGCTTTTAAAAGGAATGGGTAAATTGTTACTAAATGAAGCTGCATTAGACAGAGATTTAGAAAACAATTGGGCGGTTGTAGCAGAAGCTATTCAAACTGTTTTACGAAGAGAAGGTTTCCCAAAACCCTACGAAGCTTTAAAAGCACTTACTCGTAAAAACGAGAAAATAACTGCGCAATCTATCGCTGATTTTGTTAATACGTTGGACGTGTCTGAAGACGTTAAAACAGAATTAAAAGTAATTACACCGCAGAATTATACTGGAATACAAATGGTTGGATAAGAGGATTAGCGTTTAATTACGTTAGCACCTTGATCGCCAATAATGGAAATATCCTCTGATTGAGGATTACCATAGTAATAAACCTCTGTACTTCCTTGAACCGAGGCAACAAAATTGTTTGTTACCGTAGATTCTATTACCCCAGTACCAATTGAAAAAACTGAAAAGTTAGTATTGATTAGTCCCTTTGCATAAACATGACCGTTTCCATTGTTGTAAATGGTAGTTTTTTGATTGTTTCCTTTTAGTTCAATGGTTGACGTTCCACCATCAAGCCTGAGTTCGAAATGATTAAAGTTTAGATGCAAATCTGTGTTCAAATCGCAGTTATCAATCAGAAATATGGTATGCTTCCAATTCAAAACACCTTCCGAGGTTAACATTCCTGGAACTGAAAAACGAGCAGAATCTAAAGTGTCCAGTTCAATTCTCAAATCAACCCAATCGTCGTATTTATTTAAGTTGCTGCACTTGTTGTTGTTGCTGATAATCAGTTGATTATCCACCACTTCATACAAAACTGTTTCTATAAAGCCACGGTAACCTGAATAGGTAACTCTTGAAGTATCGGATTGAACCAAAGTGATGTTAAACTTACCCTCAACATCCAACGAAGAAAAGGAAGGTAGTGTGTGCGAAATTTCTTGGAGTTCACCTCTTCGGTTAGCGCAATTCTTGCAACCCGCCACAAAGAGTAGAGCAAAAACTAATGATATGTTTACTATCAATTTCATTTTTTGAAGCGGTAGCCAAAGCCAATTTCCATATGATCAGAAACTGCCCAATGGGTATGTAAAGTGGTGTGAATTAAAAAGTTGTCAGCAAGGTAAACACGTGTTCCAAAGCGGTGATAGATTGGGTCTTTACGGTTTGTTTGGTCAAAAACATACGCACCCATTCCCAAAAGTAGCCCAACTCTACCAACAGTTTGCTCATAAGACGCCATAATTCCAGTTTGGAACGCTGTATTATTTGCATAGTTTGGGTCAGCCTCCATTTGTTTGCGAAAAGACGTATTGTAAAAGAAATCTAAGCTCCAATTTACTTTGTACATCGCGCTCCATAGCCTTGCGTAGTTCAGTTGTATCGCATAAGCCTGATAAATATTTTGGTCGTGAATGCTCACTGAGGTAAACCCGATTATTGGCATGGCAATAAATTCATTCTTTATTTCAGGTTTATAGGCTTTTTTTTCAAGTTTGGTCAGCTTGTTTGGTCTTTCTGTTGGTTCATAAAACTTATGCAAATATCCAATGCTCCAAGTTGGAATATTAATTCCCAAATTCGGTTTTCTTATACCGCTATTGCTCCAGTGATTAAACGCCGCACCAAACAACAATGCATCTTTTGGAGCTACGTAATACTCTGCTTTCAACTTAATAGAAGCGAACAGGTTAAAATTTGAACCAATAGCGGTGTTTTTATAATTGGTCAATCGGTCGAATTTTTTACCGACGATTCCAACGCCCCAACCCCAGCTAGTTTGCATTCTAAAATTACCCGTACTTACAAGCGGTAAGAGCAGGTAGGCATTTATACCAAATGCGTTGCCCATTAGCTCTTTGTTTCCGGTAGAGGTGTAGAGCATAGATACTCCATAAGTCGGGTTGTTGTACAGTTTTTCCCAATTGGCGGTGTTACTTGCAACTTTTTCAAAATTCAGCTCAAAGCCGTGCGTAGTAGTTTTTGGTATGTGTTGCATAGCAATGCGGTGTGGTAATAGAACACCATTGTGGTAGCTAGCTTTGGTGATAAACCGTTGCTTTGATGAATCGGCACTTTCTTGTCCAAAGGCACCAATACCTTGAGCAATCAATGAAATAAGTAAAATGAATATGTATCGATTCAAAGCCTTGTGAAATAGTTGGGCGAATTTATGTACACTATGTTAAAAAGGCAGATTTTTGAGCAAAATGATTTAAACTATGGATACCCGATTAATTGCTTTTAAACGCTTATTAGATATAATGGACGATTTGCGC
>CBFICO010000041.1:0-263 GCA_965661115.1 Salibacteraceae bacterium | reverse complement strand
CCCTGGGATAAAAAGCAAACCCTTCAATCTTTACGTAAACTTACCATTGAAGAAACCTACGAATTGGCCGATGCCATTTTAGAAAACGATCTAGAAGAACTAAAAGGTGAAATTGGAGATATTATGTTGCACATGGTGTTCTACTCAAAAATTGCATCAGAGCAAAACGCTTTTGATATTTCCGATGTTCTTAACGCTATTTGCGATAAATTGGTTCACCGTCACCCTCATATTTACGGAGATGTAAAAGCAGAAACAGAAGA
>CBFICO010000040.1:0-20099 GCA_965661115.1 Salibacteraceae bacterium | reverse complement strand
GTAGTTGGAAAGTTGTGAGTTTCTGCTTTTAAGGAAATCACACTATCAAAGTCTTTGGTTTCAAAAAAGTCGGACTCGTCTTGTCTTTTTGGAGCAAACTGTTCGGCTTTTGGACCTTCAATAAAGGCCACATTATCCTTGTAAGCCGACACTACTCTATTTGGGTTCTCAGCGGTGGTTTTCTTTATCAACTTAAACAAAGAGGTTGGCATTTCTTGTCCGTCAATTATAAACTGACCATTAAAAATCTTGTGGCGACAATGTTCTGAGTTTACTTGAGAAAACCCGAAAATTTCGCTGTCGGTAAGTTTTCTGCCCAATTGTTCTGCAACTCCGTCTAGGTAATCAATTTCTTCTTGACTTAAAGCCAATCCTTCCTGCTCATTGTAACTTGCAATATCTTCTACGTTAATAACTGCTTCAGGTTGTTTTTCAATGGTGAATAGATCTTGACCTAACTCTGAGTACTTCACTTGAAGCATTGGATCGTAGGTAGGGTTATCAATTGAAAAAGAGAAAAATTCTTCAATTCGATTGATTCCCGAAATGCCCATATTTTGAGTGATTTCAACCGCATTGGTACTCCATGGGGTTATCATTTCTTTTCTGGGCCCGACAAATACACCTTTTAATAAGTTGTCGGCAAGTGGTTTCGCGCCACTAAACAACCACTCGAGTTTTGAGCTGTTTTCAGCACTCAATTCGGCATTACAACCTACTGCAAAAATCTTGTCTTCACCAGACGAAAAGAACTTAATCATACCCTTTTTTATAAAGCGAACGGTAACAAATTTCGCCCGCAAATTAATGAGCGTGCAAAGGTAAAAATGGGATTCTCACATCCCCTATTTCAAACTGAATATTATTAACACGTTTCGAGCATTCTAATGAATTTCGCATCTAATAAAATTATACTGTAACCATTGGGTTGTATCATAATACACATATTTGCTTTTTGATGGGAATATTGGAAATATCATACCTCACTTTTTGGTGGGTTTTATTGGCTTGGCTGTTAACCAAATTTGGTTTAATTACTAGCCTCGGTTTTTCTAAAATTCAGATAAGTGCCTTGTTCTCCCTTAAGGTATTGGTTGGAATTGGCTTCTTGCTTTTTTACGAATTGTACTACGGAGATAGAAGCAGCACAGACGCGCTTCGTTTTTACGATGATGGCAATACCTTATTTCAGGTGTTTAAATCCGACACGATTACCTATTTCAAAATAATTCTTGGGATTGATATGCAATCAGAATCTGTAGTAACAGCAACTAATGAACTAAACAATTGGTACAAAGAGCACTTGCGCGGTGTGTTTAACGACAACATGACTATCATACGGTTTAATGCTTTGGTGAGATTAATCAGCTTTGATGTTTACCACGTACATACTTTGATAGTTAATTTCGTAGGTTTCTTGGGATTAGCAGCTTTGGTAAAAAACTTTAAGCAGTATGGTTTAAATCAAAAACTGACGTTTTTAAGTTTACTTCTCTTTCCCGGTATTCTGTTTTGGACATCAGGAGTTTTAAAAGAAAGTTTACTCCTTTTTACTATAGGATTTTTGGTGCACTACTTATTTAAAACCCTTCATCAATTCAAATTAAAAAATGTAGGTTTTTTAATTGTGTTTTTGCTTTTGAGTTTGCTAATAAAGAGCTACGTTGCCTTTTGTGTTTTAATTGGTTTTGTGCTATTGTTGGTTTATCGAATAATCAAAGACACAAGTGTTGCAACTGTGTTGTATTTGTTTTTGATACCTATTTTAGGAATAGTTGCTGATAAAATCTTATCGCTCAAAATACCCGAACGTATTTACCAAAAACAACACGATTTTTTAAACGAACTAGCAATAAGTCAACCAGGCTCTGCTTTCGAAATTTTTGTTTTAGAACCAAGCTGGTGGAGTTTGATTAAAAATGCACCTTACGCTATTGGCAATACGTTATTTCGTCCATTTATTTGGGAAGCACATAGCTCCATTAGTTTATTAGCGTCCTTTGAAGTTATTTTACTGTTCTCAATAGCCTTAATCACTTTTAGGTTAAAACAAAAAGTGACTAACGAAAAACTAAAAATCACTCTATTTCTGTTCATATCGGCTATGCTAATTTCGCTCATTGTTGGTTGGGTTACTCCGGTGTTTGGAGCATTGGTTCGCTACAAAATACCAGCACTCATCTTTATTCTTATTGCATTTAATTTAATTATCGATTACCGCAAAATCCCAATAATATCTAAATGGTTAAGCTAAAAGTTCTTGCAAGTCTTTCAAGTCTATTTGTGTTACTAAATGCTTGTGTAAAGTATGAACATGCAGATGCTATTGTACACAATGGAACCATTTACACATGCAACGAACAGTTTGAGGTAGTGCAAGCCATGGCAATTAAAGATGGCAAGATAATAGAGCTTGGCGCTGAGAATCATATTTTAAATAAATACACAGCAGACCGTCATATTGATTTAAAAAAACGAACAGTTATTCCCACTTTTTTTGATGCTCACAGTTATTTATTAGCCAAAACCCTAAAGCGCAATACAGTGGAATATAGCGCAGAAGTGGAAAACGACTTTAGAGAAAATGGCCAAGTAAATTACATCTACAATGTACCTGAAGAAATACTGGCCAGCCTGAACTATTCGGGTTACCGATATTTAGCGAGAACCAGCTCTGGAAACTCCTTAAAAATAGATACCAAAACATACGCTGCTGTTTTTAAAGAAGAAGTAAAATCGCCTCCGATAATCTCTAACAAAGATTCCATTTCTAAAGTGGTAAGATTTTTTGAAAATTATTCCAGTACGAAAGCCGATTACCTTATAATGGAGCAACAACTATTTAGCAATGGATATGCCGGTTTTACGAGTTTTGGCGTTAGATCTCAAGTTGCACAAAATCTTTTATCAAAATCAAGTTCGTTTTATCAGCAATTAGTTTTAGAAGGAGGTGACGAAAGTTTTAAATGGCTCACAAAAGGAGGAGTTGTAGATACTGGCAACACAAGATTGTACGGGCTTAGCTACTTTATAGACGGATCATTTGGGAGCAAGCAAGCGCTTTTGAAAGCAAAATACACAGACTCAGGTTTTGGTAAATTATTCAACAATGAGAAGGAGTTGGAAGAAATTTCAGCGTTATGTTCTTCACTAAAATTTCAGTTGATATTTCATGCATACGGAGACTCAGCATTTAAAATAGCGACGAACGTTATGGGAGATGCACTGAAATCAGTAAACGATAAGCGCTGGAGAGTAGAACATTGCCAACTAACCGATAACGAAGATTTAAAAACGCTAAAAGCACACAGTATTTTACCCAGCGTTCAACCTACCCAAGCCATCTGGGACAAAAAAGCACACCTTGCTTCGATTGGGAAAGGTAGGTCTTGCGCGAGCTACAACTTTACTGGCTTAACTATGCAAAATAAATTTCTTACCTCTGGAAGTTTGTACCCCATTGATGATATGAATCCAACTCAACAATATATCGAATTGATACGCACCGATTCTTGCAGATTCGAAATTGATAGAAAATCGGCACTTAAAGCCTTAACTATCTGGCCGGCAATGGCTGCATTTTTTGACGATGTTACAGGAAGTTTAGTGCAAGGAAAAAACGCAGATTTTCTTATTCTAAACCTCGATGTTCTAAAAGCATCAGAAAGCACGCTTGAAAACACGGCTGTTTTAGAAACTTTTGTTAGAGGTAAAAGTGTCTTTAAAAAGACCAATTAGCGTGACATCCAACCTTTGATTCCTTTATTTATATTTGGGTCAAAACAAACAATTATGTACGATCACGTTAAACGCTTATTCGATATAGCAAGACACCAACAACAAGCTTACCCACAGAAAGATGCATTTGTTGCAAAAATTGATGGCAAATGGGTACCTACTTCTACAGATGAAGTTATAGCCCAAGCCATGAAAGTGAGTAAAGCACTTTTGAGTTTAGGAATTGGTAAAGGAGATAAAATTGGATTGATTTCTAACAACAGACCTGAGTGGGTAATTATGGACCTGGGAATTTTGCAAGTTGGTGCCGTTGATGTTCCGATTTACCCTACCATTTCTGCAGATGACTATAAGTACATTTTTAACGATGCCGAACTTAAGTACTGTTTTGTAAGTGATATGGAGCTCTTTGAAAAGGTAAACTCCATTAAAGATGAAGTACCCAGCTTAAAAGGAATATACTCTTTCGACCAACTAGAAGGCGTTGACCATTGGACAAAATTTTTAGAGGAAGCGGGTGATAAAGAGGATTCGGAAGTTCAGGCAATAATGGATGGCATTGACGAAAACGATTTGGCTACCCTTATCTACACTAGTGGTACTACAGGAGTTCCAAAAGGGGTTATGTTGTCGCACAAAAACTTGGTAAGCAATTCTCTGGCCTGTATCGAAAGATTACCAGTTGATAGCAGTGCAAAATCGTTGAGTTTTTTACCGGTATGCCACGTATACGAACGCATGCTAATCTACTTATACACCATAACGGGAGTATCGGTATATTTTGCTGAATCAATGGAAACTATTGGCGACAATTTAAGAGAAGTAAAGCCTGAAGTCTTTACTGCGGTTCCGAGACTTCTTGAAAAAGTTTACGATAAAATTGTAGCCAAAGGTGCTGAATTAACTGGCATAAAAAAAGCACTATTCTTTTGGGCTTTATCTCTCGGAGAGAAGTATGAGCCTTATGGTGCAAATGGCGCTTGGTACGAATTCCAATTGAAAATTGCTCGAAAAATAATTTTCTCGAAATGGCAAGAAGCCCTTGGTGGAAATGTGTTGGCTGTTGCCTCGGGTTCAGCTGCATTGTCTCCAAGATTAGCTAGGGTTTTCTTAGCTGCTGGAGTTCCAGTTATGGAAGGTTACGGACTTACTGAAACTTCGCCTGTGGCAAGTGTAAATGCCGAACACAACAAAGGGCTAATGATTGGTACCGTTGGTAGAGTTATAGACGGCGTTGAAGTTAAAATTGCCGATGATGGCGAGATTCTAATTAAGGGACCTAACGTAATGCAGGGCTACTACAAACAACCAGAAAAAACCAAAGAGGTATTATCTGACGATGGTTGGTTCTCGACAGGTGATATAGGGAAATTTGTAGGTGACGGATTCTTGAAAATCACAGACCGGAAGAAAGAAATATTCAAAACCTCGGGTGGAAAGTATATTGCTCCACAAATCATGGAAAACAAGTTCAAAGAATCCAGGTTTATTGAACAGTTCATGGTTATTGGTGAAGGACAAAAACATCCCGCTGCTTTTGTTGTTCCAAACTACGAATTTATTGAAGAGTGGTGCGAAAGAAAGGGAATCCCATTTGAATCGAAAGAAGCGGCAAGCAAAAACGAAAAAATTATTGCTCGCATCGGTAAAGAAATAAACGAATTGAACGAGTCTTTTGGTAAATGGGAACAGATTAAGAAGTTTGAATTAGTTCCAGATACGTGGTCGGTTGAAACAAAAGAGCTCACTCCTACCCTAAAGCTTAAACGTAAGTTTATTATGGATAAGTATAAGGAGTTGTTTGATAAAATTTATGGTTGAGGAATCCTGCGAATAAACGACTAAAGATTCCGCATATCTATCTCATAGCTTAAAAAAACCGTTCGATTGCGTTTGCGGAATGACGCTGTGTATCGATTTATCAATAAAAATGAATAGTAACAGAGCTACGTCATTCCTGCGAAAGCAGGAATCTAATAACAACAATGAAAATGATGTTAGATTCCGTTTCAAGAACGGAATAACGTCCATAGCATTAGTAAACACTTTTTTCTTTTTAGTATTCTTTGCCTGGATTGGAAACTTGAGTGGTCAACACACTCGATCGTATTTTCAGCAAACGGTTAATTATGACATTCAAGTTAGTCTTGATGAAATAAATCATGAACTAAATGGTTACGAAGAAATCGAATACATAAATAACAGTCACCACGGTATGGATACCATTTGGTTTCACCTATGGCCAAATGCATATAAAAACAATGAAACGGCATTAGGAAAACAACTTCTTGAAAACGGTGACACTAAATTTCAATTTCTAAATGATGAGAAGCGCGGATTTATTGATTCGTTGGATTTTAAAGTAAACGGTGAAAAAATAACATGGGTTTATCACCCTAAATGGGTAGATGTGTGTGCACTGGTGCTCAATAAAAAATTAGCTCCAAATGAACGTTTAATTATTACAACACCGTTTAAAGTTAAAATTCCTCAGGCAGGAATAAGCCGACTAGGACACGATAAAAATGCCTATCAAATAACTCAATGGTACCCTAAACCAGCGGTTTTCGATAAAAATGGCTGGCATGCCATGCCCTACTTAAATCAAGGAGAATTTTATTCAGAGTATGGAACATTTGATGTTCGAATCACAGTTCCTAAAAACTACATTGTAGCTGCTACTGGTGAATTACAAACTAAATCAGAGCTCAATTTTCTGGACAGCTTATCCAATATAGATTACCCAGAAAACCCAGAAGTCATTTTTGACACAAGCATTAGTTCTGTATCAAAAACTCTCCATTACCGGCAAACAAATGTGCATGACTTTGCGTGGTTTACACAAAAAGATTTTTTAGTCAGAAAAGACTCTGTTCGAGTGCCAAACTCAGGAAGAAAAGTTACTACTTGGGCGTTTTTTGCTCAAGAGAGTTATAAAGAATGGAAAGAAGTTCCAACGTACATAAACCAGTCAGTTGACTTATACTCAAAGTACACTGGGGATTATCCATATAATCACTGTACAGCTGTTGAGGCAAGTTTAGAAGCTGGTGGCGGAATGGAATATCCTATGATAACCATTATTGATTTCGGAATGACAGGCAAATTATTAGAAACTGTTGTGGTTCATGAAGTAGGACACAATTGGTTTTATGGCCAGTTAGGTTTTAACGAAAGAGCTATACCTGCATTGGATGAAGGAATAAACTCCTTTTATGAAATGCGCTATTTTGAAGAGTTTTATGGAGATTCAAGCTTATCTGCTCAAGTGAATTTTGTGCCAAAACCAATAAAAAACTGGCTGAATTTAAATGAGGTTACCACTAGAGGAGAAAAATACCTAACCTATCTTTTTACAGCAAGAAACAATACCGATCAAAAATTAACCGAGCATGCAGACCATTACACCAATTTGAATTACGGAGCAATTGTTTACGCTAAAATGGCTGTAAGTATGCAAATGCTGCGAGTTGCTTTGGGTACGGAAATTTATGACCAAGCAATGCGAGAGTTTTACGCAATTTGGGAATTTAAACATCCAGATTTAAACGATTTAAAACAAGTATTTGAATCCGTATCCAAACAAAATTTAACTTGGTTTTTCGACCATTACTTAAATACTACAGAAAAGCTGAACGTAAAAATTAAACGAGTAAAAACCAAAGGAGATATCCACCAAGTAACGGTAAAAAATAAATCAAGTGTGAATCTCCCAGTCAAGGTGCAGTCTCTGGATAAAAATGGCAAAGTGCTGAGCACTCACCAAATAAAATCGCTAACCGGAAAAAGCAAAATTGAATTATCAAATGAAGGAGGTAAATACGTAAAAGTTGACGCCAATCTAAACATGGTAGAAAACAACAGAAAAGACAACCTGTCCAGAACAGGCGGATTGCTTAAAAAAGTTGAACCTATCCAGCTCAAATTCTTATCCTCGTTAGAAAACCCAAATAAGACTCAGCTTTTTTATTTACCGATAATAGGTTGGAACTCAAGCGATCAAACTATGCTAGGTATTGGCTTACACAATAAATCAATTTTAGAAAAACCGTTTGAGTTTTATTTAGGTCCTATGTACTCGTTTAACAGAAACAGTATAAACGGTATTGCTGATGTAAATTACCACTGGTATTGCGAAAACTATATTAAGCGTATCACTCTAAACAGCAACGTGCAACGATTTAGTTACGCTAACATCTTATACGGAGAAAACTCCACGAGTTTTGAACGGTATTACCCAAAAATCAAATTCGACTTTAAAAATTCACGAGCACGCTCCCCTATCAAAAACAGCTTGCAGCTAGGCTCAATATACACCAGTGAGCAAACCAGCAGAACGGGCTTACCCATTGTAAACGAGGAAAATTTATTCGCCAAAGTTGAATGGCAAACTAGAATTAAGAAAACACTGAGTTATTCAGAGATAAATGTAAACTCTACTACCTACAAAGATTTTCAGTTGTTTGAGTTAGAAGGAATACAGCATTTTAAAGATAAAAATGGTAAGAAGCTATTTGCACTGCGTCTTTACGCTGGGACTTTTGCTTTTAACAATACAGTTAGCCCGAGGTTCAACTTAAGAATGGACGGCCAAAGCGGTTGGTATGATTACACCTTTAGCTCAATATTCCCAGAGCGTGGAACATCGCATAACGTTTGGGCTCAGCAAATGAACGATAACCACGGGGCGTTTAAAACACCAACGAGTGTGGGACAATCAAACAGTTGGCTAATTGCTTTTAATACAAAATCTGAATTACCATTACCTCTTCCGTTAGGCGTTTACACCGATTTTGGCAGCAGCAGTACAGAAGCCTTCCTTTACAATTTTGGAGTTTACCTACCTATTATCAACGATATTTTTGAGGTATACTTTCCTGTTGCTTGGAGTAAATCTATTGACACTGCTTACCAGATTAACGGAATTGGTTACGGTGAGCAGATTCGATTTACTTTGCATCTGAATAAACTAAATCCGTTTAGAGCTATTGACAGGGTTGTAGAATGAGCCAAAAGAAAATTTATTTCGCATCCGATTTCCACTTAGGTGCACCAAATGCAAAGCAAAGTCGAGCTAGAGAGCAACGTGTAGTGCGATGGCTAAATGCTGTAGAAAAAGATGCCTCAGATATTTTTTTGGTTGGCGATGTTTTTGATTTTTGGTTTGAATACAAACACGCAATTCCTAAAGGATATTCTAGATTACAAGGTAAAATTGCCGACTTAACGGATAAAGGCATAAAGGTTCATTTTTTTATTGGCAATCACGATATGTGGGCTTTCAATTACTTTGAAGAAGAATTGGGTGTAAAAATGTATCGAGATAATACCGAGTTCGAGTTATTTGGGAAAAAGTTCCTAGTAGGTCACGGTGATGGTTACGGCCCAGGTGATCACGGGTATAAATTCATTAAAAAAGTATTTGCCAATAAAATCTGCCAATGGCTATTTGGTTGGATTCATCCAAACATAGGAATTGGAATTGCTAACTTTTGGAGCGGTAGAAGTAGAATGGCAAATGCCGGTTATGACGAAAAGTTTTTAGGTGAAGAAAACGAATGGCTGGCGATTTACTCAAAAGAGATGCTCCTGAAAAAACATTACGATTATTTCATTTTTGGTCACCGCCATTTACCCCTTGACTTAAAAGTAGGGGAAAATAGTCGATACATAAACCTCGGCGAATGGATAAACTACAACACGTACGGAGTTTTTGACGGAGAACAATTCGTGTTGAAGGAGTTTGAGGGGAATTAAACCAATTAAAAAACTTTAGAGAACGGAAATAATAAGACGCCGACATTCCCTCGTAGACGGGAATTTCCAGCCTTTTTCTCAGTTTAGATTTGTTAAGGCTTAAAGATTAATTCTCGTTGCCACACTATATTTTTGGTCCATCAACTAAAAAACTACTCCCCTACTATCAATCTATCTGTTTTTAGATTTCCTTCAGCATTGCTAAAAAGTAAAATATAGCTCCCCGCAGAAATAGTATTAGGTAGGATAAACGAGTTATCATTAAGACCCAAATTAGAAATAGGTGTTCCTTTTATATCGTAAATAGTTACATTATCAAATTTCAAATCGCTGTCAACCGCAACTTTAGCATTAGCAAAAGCTGGATTTGGAAATAATTTTGCACTCAATTTTAAATTGGAAACAGCTTCAATAGAGTTAGTGGTGTTAATCGATAAAGTTCTCATTCCAAAAGCATGAGAAAAAACTAAGTACTTATCTATTGTGACATCGTAACGCGAACCAATGGCTGCCATATTCTGAAATTCCTTATTCTCCAATCTCAGTGGCACTGTGTTTTGGTCAAAAATATCTTCTAATAAATAAACCCCTTTTGTAGTAACTACAATGGCTTGATTTATATGTTTTGGGTTGCAGGTTACTTGAAGTATTAGGTCATCACCCGAGCAAATATCCCAATTCAACCAAGCGTTTTGGTCAGTAAACTCTTTAGTACTAATTACACGTTCTTTAGTCCATGTTACGATTTCTGTTTTAAAGCTGTTGGCTACTTCAAGACCAAGAAAAGATTTTCCATCAGTATGAATCGTAGGTACATTTAACGTTTGATACTTCAGGTAATGATCTCCTGGTGGCTTATTGAACAAAGAATCATAGTTGGCATTATACCTCAACGTTCTACTTCTGTATGTCCATAAAACATGGTCAGATTTAGAGATATTATTTGAGATATTAAATGTGTAATACTGAAAAGGCACAGAATCTTGTATTGCTTTTGTGAAGTTGGAAATAAGCATAGCTTTTGTATTACCATATTGAGTCAAAACAGATTGAGTTTGATTATTGTTATCACCAACAACAAGGTTTCTTTTTCCATCAAAAGAAAAACCTTTTAAGGTGTCAAAACTCATGAGCACATGAATTTCATTATCCCAATAACCTTGAAGCAAACGAAAATCACTAATTAGTAACTTACCCTTTACTGGGCCATTAGCCAATTTAATATCAACTCCACCTGAAAGCAGTCGTTTTCTTTGCGTTGAATTTGAGATAAATGACTCAAACGCTGTCATCCTATTACCAACGAAATGTTCATTATTTAAAAATGCACCATCATAATATGGGTTCGATTCAGTATTCGAAATCCTTTTCCATTCATTTATCGTTTTATTCTTTATATAGGTCCCAAATTCAGTGCAGATGACATAGCTACCATCGTTAGTTCTGAAACAACTTGGGTCAAAAAGACGGCGAATAGAGCCGTTTACTTTAACATGCTCTGAGTTAATAGAACCACTTGTTTCATCATAACTAAGCATATTGTCCTCTTGCATAAAAACCAGCTTCAAAGGATTAATGCTCTCTATGTGTGAAAAAGCATTTGCTATGTATCCGCTACTGTTAAAGTCATGATAACTTATCTCATCAATAAGCCTAAATGAATCTGCAGAATTCAACGAAGCGAAAACAGTAATTATACTCGTGAAATTAGAATCGCCTCTAGATTCAAACAAAACAGATACAGCATCATCTATATTTGGATTGACACCAATAGAAGCAGCCCGAATTGAGCGGTTAATCGCAAGTTTATTACTAGAAATTAAGTTTGGAAATGAGCTACTCCAATCGTAAATAAAAACAGAATCACGCTTTATCTCAACAATTTTTTTACTGTTTTCTACCACTTCCAAACTTGACAAACGCCCATACACCGACCTGTGATTTGATATCAATTTCCAAGACTTACCTGCATCTGCTGAAGCATACAATTTATCAGAAGACTGAACAACCAACTTTTTAGCCTCTGTTGGGTGCGTTTTCATTCCTATCCAATCACCAGAGATTTGAGGTAAATTATAGTCAAGATATGTATTAGAATTTGGATCGTATTGGATTAGCTTTTCACAAAGATTTGAATATCTAATGGAATAATAAAACTTAGGACAAATAAAAATTGAACCATCTGCCGCGGATTCTATTGCACTAACGTTACTTGCAGGTATATCATACAGGGATTTCCATTTTTCTGTACGTGCATTGTACATACTTACCCCTGGCCCAAACTTATTGAAGAAAAACAAATCGTTATCCGTTTTTGATTGTGTTCCAAAAGTGCTTTGGTTTAAAGGGTAGTTTTGAATAGGGTTTTCAATAATACCGGTTTGAGATAACCCGGTTAAAAACACACTGCTAAGAAGGAAAGAAAGAAGTTGCTTTGTCATCGATTTAGGATTTAAATCAAAGGTAAAATATCAAGACAATTTACTAATCGTACGAACTTTTTTCGGTTCGTTTCACTTAACAAACGGCAACTTAAACCCTTTTAATTAAATCCAACAAGCGATTTGAATACCCTATCTCGTTATCGTACCAACCTACCACTTTTACCATTTTATCTATGACAGAAGTAAGCTGTGCATCAAACAAACAAGAGTGTGGGTTACCCATAATATCAACTGAAACAATAGGATCTTCGGTGTAAGCTAAAATACCTTTCAATTCATTTTCAGCTGCGGTTTTAAAACGAGCGTTGATAGTTTCTACAGCTACGGGATTTTTTACAACGCAAGTAATGTCTGTCATAGAACCGTTTGGCACTGGCACTCGAATACCGCATCCACCAATTTTACCCTCTAAATTCGGGAAAATTTTAGTAATGGCTTTTGCTGCCCCTGTAGTAGTAGGCACAATAGAATTGGGAGCCGAACGTGCTCTTCGCAAATCTTTGTGCGGCGCGTCATGGAGCCGCTGATCCGATGTATAAGAGTGTACCGTTGTAATGTATGCCGTTTCTATCTCGCAGAATTCATCTACTAACTGAATTAAGGGTGCAGCATTGTTTGTGGTACACGAAGCATTGGATACTATGGTTTCATTATTCCCCAAAATACAATCGTTGATTCCAAGTACAACAGTAGAAACTTCATTATCCATTGGAGGGGCTGAAAGGATGACTTTTTTGGCTCCAGCCATTAAATGCTGCGATGCTAGTTCTTTTGTTCTGAAAATTCCTGTTGATTCTAAAACAATACCCACATCAAGTGCTGCCCATGGTAAATCAGAAGGAGATTTTTTACTGTACGCATTTATGGTAAACTCATTAATTTTTAATTCACTTTCAGTGCTACTTACCTCACCGCCAAAAACACCGTGTACCGAATCGTATTTAAACAGATGAGCCATGGTATGTGTGTCTGCTAAATCATTTATGGCTACAATTTCAAATTGCTGAAACTCGTTAGCTCGGCGAAAAAACTCTCTTAAAAAGTTTCTACCAATTCTACCAAATCCGTTTATGGCTATGCGTGTTTTTGTCATAATTCAAATATAAATGGATTACAGTTGTGGGTTGGTTTTGTTCGGGGTTGAATAGTTTAAAAAAGGGCAAATAAAAACTTCTAAAAATGATATTTCATAATTCATAGCAAACTAATCAAATTGTAACTAACAATATTGCTTACCCTAAGTTAGGAATGTTAACCTGAGTGTCCCGTTTCCAAAGGCCATCGGAACGGGGTGTATCGAAGGAGGCTTGCGGAAACCAAAAACATTCTTTACCAAAGTATCAGTTCAGTCTCCTTCGATACACCCCTCTTATGAGGGGCACTCAGGATGACATGAACTTCGTTCTGTGTTGGTTTTGTTCGATAGCTTTGATAGGGAGAAAATGTGAGATTCCCTGCCTTGCCACAGGCAGGCGTGCAGAACTTTCGTTGTGATTTTTTTCTAAAAATCAACTCAAGTAATCTTACGGTATGACGAAGAGCTAAAATTTTTTTTGAGCATATAAGCATTGAAACGAAACAAAAAAAGCCCTTCCCGAAGAGTTCGAGAAGGGCTTTTAAATATTTTACTCAATTGAGGTTTTACATCTTAATAAACTTGGCAGTTTTTTGTGTGTTACCGTCTATTAAGTTAATGAAGTACGAACCGCTTGGTAAATCATTCACCGGAATATCAATTGTGTTTTCCCCTTTTACTGTTGTAGGCGTAATGGTCTTCATTACATTTCCGGTAATAGAATAAATTCTCATTTGAACTTGTTCTGGATTTACAATGCTGTACTCAACCTGCACATTGCTTGTTGCAGGATTAGGGAACATTTTTATCTCCGTTTTAAGTTCTTTGATTTCTGAGAATTTAGGCTCAACAGAAGTTACTAAAGAACCCGATTTCCAGATACCTGCACCGTGTGTTCCAAAATAAATTATCTCTCTGTTGGTAGCTTGTCCGTGAGGTAATGTTTGCTGATCCACATCAATTACTGGGTATCTACCAAATGTTGAATTCTCTTGAACATACTCAGGGTTAGCCGCCCAAATATCGCTACAAGTCCAAACACCTTTATCTGTACCTAAGATTACTCTGTCTGGGTTTGTCATATCAAATATTGCATCATATACTGGGAAGAAAGGCAAATCTCCTCCTTTTCGGATTACTTGTGGGTTATTACCCAAAGCTCCAGTTACAATATACACATGATCTGTTTGCAAACCGTAGTTTCCTGTAGTAACTATTAACGTTTCTGGGTCTGCTGGATGCAAACTCATTCCAGTAATGGTTCCTTGGAATCCCGTAATACTTGTTCTTGTAACATTAGCCGCATCGCTAGGCTTGTACAAATCATTTAAACCGTTTAGTCTTACAATTTGACTTCCTGAAGAACCAAATAGTTTATCTCCATCTGGAGAGAATTCCATTCTGTAAATTCTTCTTCCACCGGTTGGTACAAACATCCAATTTATCTCTTCCGTAGTGTTAATTGCATTACGAGACATGGCTAGACCAGATCCTGGAGTACAATCACCAGCAGACATAGATTGGGTCCCCGTACACTCACCACTAACCGCCATTGCAATTAAACTTTGCACTGGGTCTTGCACCAACTCTACATCTCCCGGCTCTATGTTTGCTGTTAGCAAATGCTCAATTGGAAGTTGTTCAACTGCACTTTCCAGATTTAGAACAGACCCCGCTGCGTAGGAAGAAGCATAGTAAGCATTTACTTTAGCGTTTAGTTGTGGTGGGTTATCAAAAGTTACTGAAAACTCCATAGTAGTCTCGTCAAATGTTCCAGAACCAGCACCTGTAAACCCACCTTGACCGTTATACTTAAGTCTAGTATCAATGGTTCCTATTTCTAAAGAACCAAAAATTACTTTAGCCGCTGCTTGAGCAGGTATAATTTTACCGGTAAATGTTTTACGAATTCCTGTACCTAAATCAATTGCATCGGCAACCGTATCTGCTTTAAACTCAATAAAGTCTTTACTTGTTTTATCATTTCGGCTTTCCCACAATGCAATTTTGGTATAGAAATTACCTTGGTCTCCACAATAAGCGCCACAAGATCCACCACCTCTTGGAGAAGCAATAAGACCTCTACCAACGTTGTTAAACTGAGCTGATGTATATTTTACATTAGCAATATCAGAAACCACACAATCAAAACCATCACCGTTAGTAATGTTCTCGTTGGTTACTACCAATCCAAAATCACTATCTCCAGGTCTTAATGGAGTAACTATGATACAACCGTTATCTTGAGTACCGCCGATAACATAATCAATAGAGGCAATATCCATGCTATAGAACTGTGTAGTTTGGAAACCCTTATTGATATCAAAAAATTCATATCCGCCATCTAAAGATTTAAAAACACCGCCATCGTTTCCAAAATAAAGAATGTCGGGATTTGATTTTTGGTAGGTCATAATATGGTGATCTACGTGTACAAAAAATGGATTGTGTCTTCCATTGGCACGACCGCCCACAGCAGCTTGTGTCCAGTTACCGTCGTAACGCCAAAGTTGAACACCAGCAATCCATAAGTTCTCTCTACTTGGATTTTTTGTGTTAGGTACTGCTCTGAACAATAAATCGTACCATGCTTGAGCGCTACCAAACAAATCGAAGTCTGGGTTACTTCTTGGTACGCCAGGATTAATTGGGTTAAAGGTAGTTCCACCATCACTAGATTCTAAAATCTCAATTAATCTATCTCCAGCATCTGTAAGTGCAGCGTACACTTTTTTCTCATTAATGGCAGAAGCACTTAGTTTCATTCTTCTTGAACCTGCTACCCAACCACTGTTTACTGGGTCTGCTATTTCAGCGCCACAAGAATTACCTTCAGAAATATCGTCGATGGTAAAGAACGAACCGTTATCCGCACCTACCCATAAATACTTCCCGTCTAAGCTAAATTCAATTGAATTGATATCTCCAGGAAAAGTTACGCCATTAATACACACAAAATCATCTTTCCAAGTCTCACCACCGTCAAAGCTCACAAACAAGCCTCGTGTGGTAGCAACTGCAATAATCTTAGGGTTAATTGGGCTGATATCGATTTCACTAATATGCTCGAATCTTAGATCATTTGCATTTACTTCTGTGCTAGAAATCAAAGTCCAAGTTTCCCCTTTATCAGTAGATTTGATAATACCAATCCCAGATTCTTTTGGAGCGGAATTTCCATTTTCCGAAGATCCGTTTAACTCAAACGGTGAAGCGCCAGTTGCTAGATAAAGAACACCGTCGCTACCTTGTGTCAACCAGCTATTGGTCATAATAGAATCTAAACCATAATTAGTTGTCCAGGTATTTCCACCATTGTTACTCTTATAAAACCCACCAGTTACACCAGCAGCGTAGATAATATTTGGATCATCAACGTCAACCACCAATGAACGTGTTCTTCCGCCAATGTTAGAAGGTCCCATTGGCTCAAATTCCAATCCAATACCTTCTGCTCTGCTTGCAGTTTTATTGGCAATTTGATTCATTACTTGACGATAATCTTTAGGATCAATACTTCCATCATCGACAGAACCGCGAATCATTTTCCAATATTCTAATGCTCCTTGAGCAGAATAATCCTCTTTAATTTCGTTTCTTGGTGTGTAAGCCGCCTCAGTAAATTCTTCTGAGTTAGATTTTATTCCACTGTAAATCAGAGCAGTAAGACCAGACAAAACAGCGATAGATAATATTTTTACTTTCATATTTGTGTATGTTATCCTTTTTTCAAAAATCGAGTGCAATTTAATTCATTTTACCTAACCTTTCATGCTAAATATTTTAACGGATTTGCCAGTAAAATTATCGGTACTATTTTTTAAACAAATGGTTAAAACAAATGTTTTTCGGCGTGATAAGACGAGCGAACTAATGGACCGCTTTCAACAAATCTAAAGCCCAAATCTAGACCAATTTCTTTGTATTTATAAAAGCGTTCAGGCTTCACAAATTCTTGCACAGGCAAATGCTTTTTGGTAGGTTGCAAGTACTGACCAAGGGTGAGGATATCAACATTTACAGACCTTAAGTCTTCCATAGTTTCAATAACCTCCTCGTCAGTTTCACCCAAACCTAGCATAACGCCACTTTTGGTGCGCATACCACCTTTTTTAAGTCGATATAGTACTTCAAGGCTTCTGTCGTATTTAGCTTGAATACGCACTTCTTTTGTAAGTCTTCTAACGGTTTCTAAGTTGTGTGAAACTATCTCTGGGGCTACGTCAATTATACGTTGCAAGTTCTCCCAATTGCCTGCAAAATCTGGAATAAGTGTTTCCATTGTGGTAGTCGGGCTTAACTCTCTTACCTTACTTACCGTTTGAGCCCAAATTTCTGAACCACCGTCTTTCAAATCATCTCTATCAACAGAGGTAATTACGCAGTGTTTAACTTTCATCAGCTTTACGGACTTAGCAACTCTAAGCGGCTCAAAAGGATCCGCCTCAAGCGGTTTGCCCGTAAGTACATTACAAAACCCACAAGAACGGGTACAAATATTACCGAGAATCATAAAAGTTGCCGTACCAGCACCCCAGCATTCACCCATGTTCGGACAATTACCACTTTCGCAAATAGTGTGCAACTTATGTTCAGAAACTATCTGACGTACATTTTTGTAATTCTCGCCCGTAGGGAGTTTTACTCTAAGCCATTTAGGCTTAGTAATTTTTGGTTCTTCAATTAATTCACTCATGCTATAAAAATGTTTTACTGCCGAACAGAAAACTCACATATACATTAAAAAAAACATTGTATTGCCTGTTAAAGGCCATTATTGGTATGGGCTGGGTAAATCCATCTACCTGCGTTCCTACTTCAAGCGCCTTTATTTCATCATCCAAAGGAGAGAACTCAAAATTGAGGGCAAATTTTGCCGTAGCTCCTGATACGAATCGACTACTGCTTACACCTGTGCTCCAAGGTTCTCTCTGAATAATTCTTTCGTAAGGATGGGCATAGGGGTCATACTGCTCAGAGCTAGGTCTTGGATTTTCATTTATATCTCCAATTTGCACCTCTACAAAAACTGGTTTAAGCCAAGCAGCTACTAATCCTACATGATAAATTGTGCTTATTTGAATACCCCTAATTTCAAGTTTTTCGAATATCACTTTTTGCTTCCCTACTCCTGAACGAATTTGATAGAAACTGTTCAGCTTACCATAAATCAAATTGCTTTCATCTTGGCTTTGCGTAAAGCTTTTTTGTTCTTTAGGATGTTTTATGTTGGATATATCGACATTCCAGAAGCTTTTACTGAAAGCGTTATTGAATTTTTCTCTTCTAAACTCACCTCCAATTCCGCTAGTGTGCACCTTAAAACCAAGTGTCCATGCATCACGATAAACGCCTTTACCAGAGCCCGTGCTTGAGCTGTCTTGAGCGTAGAGAGCATCAAAGCTAAGGGTCGCTACTACAACCAAAACAAGGGAGAATATGAAGTTTTTTAGTTTCATAAACGGAGAGCAAATATACTGATATAAAAGGCTCTTGATTTTGAGACGTTCAGGCAAAAAAAAAGGTTCTCGAAAGAACCTTTTTTAAAATATTTAAAAGCTGAAATTAGTTCTGCTTTTTAATCAAATTAAGCGCAGAACCTGCTTTGTACCAATCAATTTGCTGTTCGTTGTAGGTATGATTAGCTTTAATCACATCTTTAGAACCATCATCATGCACTAACTCAATAGTTAGTTGTTTTCCTGGAGCAAAATCTGCTAGGTCAACAAAGTTGAAGGTATCTGCTTCTTGAACTAAGTCATAATCCAATTCATTAGCAAAAGTCAATCCTAACATTCCTTGTTTTTTAAGGTTTGTTTCGTGGATTCTTGCAAACGACTTAACCAACACAACTCTAACACCTAAATGTCGAGGCTCCATTGCTGCATGCTCTCTTGAAGAACCTTCTCCGTAGTTATGGTCTCCTACAACAACCGTTGGAATTCCAGCGGCTTTGTAAGCACGTTGCGTAGCAGGAACTTCACCGTATGAGCCATCAACCTGACTCTTTACGTTATTCGTTTCTTTATTGAAAGCGTTTACTGCTCCAATCAAACAGTTGTTAGAAATATTATTCAAGTGACCACGGTATCTTAACCAAGGACCAGCCATAGAAATATGGTCTGTTGTGCATTTTCCGAATGCTTTAATTAAGAGCTTGGCGCCCATTAAGTTATTTCCATCCCAAGGCTCAAATGGAGTAAGTAATTGTAGCCTTTCTGAATCTGACTTAACCACTACTTCAATTCCACTACCATCTGCTGCTGGTGCTTGATAACCATTATCCTCAACAGCAAAACCTTTACTCGGCAATTCATACCCAGTAGGTTCAGCCAATCTAACTTCTTCTCCAGATTCATTTGTAAGAGTATCGCTCACTGGATTAAAATCTAGCTTACCAGAAATAGCAATTGCAGCAACCATCTCTGGAGAGGTTACAAATGCATGTGTGTTTGGATTGCCATCCGCTCTTTTTGCGAAGTTTCTGTTAAAAGAATGAACAATGGAGTTTTTCTCTTCTTTCTCAGCACCCGCTCTAGCCCACTGACCAATACAAGGCCCACATGCGTTGGTAAAGATTTTTGCGTTATCAAATTCCTTAAAAGTATCGATAAATCCATCTCTTTCAGCAGTGTATCTAACCTGTTCAGAACCAGGATTAATCCCCAGAATTGCTTTTGGCTTAACACCTTTAGCTACCGCATCTTCTACAATTGACGCTGCACGCGATAAATCTTCGTAGGAAGAGTTGGTACAAGAACCAATTAATGCCCATTCAATATCAGTTGGCCAATCGTTAGCCGCTGCTTTTTCTTTCATTTCGGCAACTGGGGTCGCCAAATCTGGGGTAAACGGTCCGTTAAGATGCGGAGTTAACTCATCCAGGTTGATTTCAATTACTTGATCAAAGTATTTTTCTGGGTTTGCGTAAACCTCATCATCACCTGTTAAATGTTCAGCAACTTCATCAGCTAACGCAACTACGTCTGCTCTGTCTGTTAAATTCAAGTATCTTCTCATTGAATCATCGTATCCAAATGTTGAAGTAGTTGCTCCTATTTCAGCACCCATGTTACAAATGGTTC
>CBFICO010000039.1:0-20411 GCA_965661115.1 Salibacteraceae bacterium | reverse complement strand
ATTTGGTTTCAGTTTTTGGTACAACTCTTCATCACCCAAAACAAAAACTTTTAAGCACATTAGTCCCACAACCTCAGCCGAGCCCAAGATGTATTTCTCATAATTGGCTTGAGTGTATTTTATATCGTGCAAGTCCATTTCCATGCTATCTAAAAAAGTAGTAATTAGCTCGTGGTCAATATTATACTCGTTCACAGCATGTTGAAAACTGTTGAGAATTGGGTTTAAACTTATTCCACGCTCTATAGCCTTAAAAGTGTCCTGCCTAAACTCTTCCAATAGCTCTTTTTTGTTGTAATCATGGAATGTATCTACTATTTCATCGGCAAATCTTACAAAACCGTAGATTCCGTAAATAGGCTTTTTGATGTTGGCGTTTAAACACTTAATTCCCAGCGAAAATGAAGTCGAGTACGACTCCGTGGTAAGTTGAGAACTGCGTTGTGAAACATCGTCGAAGAGTTGTTTTGCATTCATGTGTTTAAATTATAGAGTTTAACATAAAATCAGCGGCAACTTGCCCACTGATCAATGATGGAGGGACACCAGGACCTGGAGTGGTAAGCTGACCTGTATAAAATAAATTTGATAGGTGTTTGTTCTGAAGTTTTGGTTTTAAAAATGCTGTTTGAGTTAAGGTGTTAGCCAAGCCGTAAGCATTTCCTTTAAATGAATTGTAGTCGTCTTTAAAATCTTTTACGCAGTAGCTTCTTTTGTAGGTCACATGTTCGCGAATGGACTCACCCGTAATACTTTCCAAACGACTCATGAGTACTTTGTAATACTCCTCTCTGAGTTTATCGGTATCCTCCAAATCGGGAGCAATAGGCATTAGAATAAACAAGTTCTCTTTTCCCACTGGAGCTACACTGTTGTCCGTTTTAGAAGGAGCGCATACATAAAACAAAGGGTTCGACGGCCATTGCGGGCTATCGTATATTTCCTCCGCATGCATGGTGAAATCTGTGTCAAAAAATAGATTGTGGTGCTTTAAGTTGCCAATTTTTTTATCCACTCCCAAGTAAAACAATAGGGACGAAGGGGCCATAACGCGCTTATCCCAATATTTTTCGGAATACATTCTTTTACTTGGTGGTAACAGATGTTTATCAACATGGTGATAATCGGCTCCAGCAATAACGGCTTTGCTTCCAATTTGCTTTCCGTTTACCTCTAAACCTTTAACAGATTTACCATTAAGCCACAGCTGATTTACTGGAGTATTGTAGTGAAACTGAACTCCCAATTCCTCGGCTAATGACACCAACCCTTCAACAATCTTATGCATACCGCCCATTGGATACCAAGTACCCAACTCTAAATCGGCGTAATTCATTAAACTGTATAAAGCCGGAATATTTTCGGGTTTAGCTCCTAGGAACAGCACTGGAAATTTTAGGATTTGTCTGAGTTTGTCGTTTTTGAATTGCTTATCTATCTGCTTCGCAATAGAAGAAAACAAATTGAGACGCATGGCACCGCCAATAACTTCGGCGTTAGCAAATTCAAATATTGAAGTTGACGGTTTATACACTAGTTTATTTACCCCTACTTCGTATTTATAAGCCGCATCTTTCAAAAAGATATCAAGTTGCTTGGCGCTTCCTTTTTCAATGCTTTCGAAAAAGTCATAAAGTTCTTGCTTGTTTGCTGGTACATCTACAAAATCGTCTTTTCCAAAAAATACTCTGTAAGACGGCGATAAACGCACCAATTGGTAATAGTCTTCTACAGACTTTCCGAATCTATTAAAGTACTTTTCAAATACTTCGGGCATCCAGTACCAACTTGGACCCATGTCAAATGTAAAACCGTTGGCTTCAAATTTTCTAGCTCTACCTCCTGCCGATTCGTTTTTCTCAAAAACGTGCACCTCTTCACCCGCCGCAGCAAGTGTGGTAGCCGCAGCTAGCGACGCAAAACCAGATCCTATTACCGATACTTTTTTAGGCATTTCTGTTGAACTCAGGTAATTGACTCATGAGTTTTTTTCTGGCTAAAAAGATACGACTTTTAACTGTACCAATTGGAATTCCCATTTCATCTCCAATCTCTTTGTATTTAAAACCTTCTAGTTTCATTCTAAATGGAATTCGGTAATCGTCCGACAAACTGTCTATAGCTTCTTCCATATCCAGCACATTGATTTTCTTATCTGGTGAGATTGAAACATTTGAAGACGCAGTACTTAAATAAGATTGAGATTGCATTTTGTCCATAATCTCGTTGAATTTGCCACCTCTTCTATACTGATTAATAAAAGTGTTCTTCATGATAGTGTATAACCACCCTTTTATAGAAGACTTAGTTAACAGCTTATCTCTGTACGTGATAGCTTTTAGCATAGTTTCTTGCAAAAGGTCTTTGGCCTCTTCTTCATCAGCTGTAAGCTTTAAAGCAAAGAATTGAAGTGGGCTTTTGTAACTAACCAGTAACTCGTTAAATTCTACTGTTGACATTTTTGTTTAACTTTTGATTAATAATAGTCAACAAAAATAAGTAGGTACATCTAAAAACGGGTTATTTTGTTTAATTATTTTATACAAACACTAAACAAAATACAAGTAACGAGCTAGAACACTAGAAAAAATAAAGGTATTTCAGATTCCTTAAAAAGTCTTAATGAATAATATACCGGTAAAAAAAATAGTGAAATCAGGTAATCCGAGTAATGTTTAATGATTAATACAAAACACTAAACAAATTATTTCTGGAAATAGAGCCGTGAAAACCCTTTAAACGGGTAGCTTATTTAAGTAATTGATAAACTCGTTTGCTCCGTTTATCATACGCACGTTTTCACCTGCCTTCCAATTCAATTTATCTTCATAATAAGCCAAGCCGCTATAAACTTTTCTGATCGTTGGAAAAGCTTCATCGTACTCGTTTAATATGGCTTCGTATTCTTTTGGTGTACGTGCTGCTGTAAAAATGGTGAGTAAATGCGTAGGGTTTGATGCTGCAACTACATGCTTTAAGTCCATTGTTGGTACATCTTGACCCAAATAAATAACATGGTACCCCTGACTTCGCAAGATGTAATTAGCTAAAATCAATCCAATTTCATGCAATTCACCTTGGGGCAAAAACAAAATATAGGTGTATCCCTTTTTACTTGCACCGGTTGTTGGAAGTTCGTTTATTCCCGCTATTAGTTTTTGTCGAATCAAACAACTAATGAAATGCTCTTGCCCTGGGTTTACTTCATCCATCCCCCACATTACTCCAACTTTTACTAAGAACGGGTAGATAAATTCAGTAATAGCACTCAGAAATCCTTTTTCGTTTACAGCTCTTCCAAAAAGGTTGTTGAATCTTGCTTCATCTAACTCCAGCATTGCCACCACCAAGGCTTGAATGTAAAATTCGGTTTGTTCGGATATTGAAGAGCCCTCCTCCAACAGCTGACCAATAGTTTGTTTCAGCTCAACATCAGAGAATTGACTAATTTTTGAAATTTTCATACCCTGCTCAAGCAGCATAGAAACATTCAAAAGCTTTTTTAAGTCGCTGTCGTTATAATAACGGATATTGGTTTCTGAGCGAAACGGTTCAAGTAAATTGTACCGTTGTTCCCAGATTCTAATGGTACCCGCCTTCACGCCCGATAGGCGCTCTAAATCTTTGATTACGTATTGTCGCATGTTCGTAATAATAAAACACGTAACAATAAAAAAGGTTTAATGTTCAACGCATTTTGGTATCGAACTTCCAGCCTTTTTCTGATTTTAGTTTCGATGATTGAAAAAATCCCTTTGCTCCTTTGAGTATTAAATGTGTACCAACGAGTCCAACTCCTGTACCGACTACCGTTCCGAAAGCACCCCAAATCACTAGCGGACTATCGGGGTCTATCTGATTAAATGAAAAAATAGCGATACCTGCTCCAACAGCAGCAACTCCTGTACCTATAACTAATTGAGTTAAACCAACTGTTCGCCAACCCATTGTTTTAGCAAACTTCTTTTTAACCATAACTAGGTTCTTAACCTTTACACGCTTACCGTTTATTTTTACGTAATCACCGTCAATTTCCTCAATCTTTCCGCGCTGAACTTTTTTATCGGTTTTTGCCAAGTAAGACACTTTTTCACCAATTACAAATTCTCTAGTTTTCTTAAGTTTTGAATTTGTAGCCACCAAAAAAGGACCTTTTTTCTTTCTAACCTTCTTTTCTTTTTTCTTCTCTTCCTCTTTCAATTGCACGGTTCCGTCAATAACCTCACCGTCTTCGGTTTGAATCAAATCTTGGCTCCCTTTCGAACCCTCGGGTTGAGCCTGTAAAATCTGCTGATCTTCTTGAGCGTTTAACATCCCAAAAAGCACAAGAGCGAGAAATAGTATGACTGTTCGTTTAATCATTAGTCTATGTATCCTGCAATTTTATAGCTTATTAAACCTAGCCATTCGTGAATTATTACATTCCACTTCAACAAAACAAAAGCATTTGGGATAAAAAGGTGATCAAAATAAAATTTACGCTCTCCCACCAAACCGTCAACTCGATACTGGTCGTGAGCAATTCCTTGCTTTTCAAAACAAGCAGAAGAACGCGGCATATGCGTAGTTGAAGTAACTAATAAAATGGGCTCTTTAATATTCAAACTATCAATTAGTTTTTTGGCATTTACAGCATTTTGGTGCGTGTTTCTAGAATCCGGTTCAGTTATTATGTCTTTTCTTTTCACGCCAACCGATTCTAAAAAATTGGCTGCATAGATTGCCTCAGGTTCATTAAAATCGTAAAGATTTCCAGGCCCGCCCGCCAATATTATTTTCTTTACTTGACCCGAATGATACAAGGGTAAGGTGTTGGTTAATCTGTCTGCCGATTCGCTTAAGTTTATTTGCTTTACTCTGGGTGCATAAACCGAATAACCACCCAACACAACTACACAATCGTATTTCTTGTTAGGGTCAACCTCGTTCATTTTGGGTTCCCACGGTCCAACAATTTCGTCGAATAAAAAGGAGTTACTAAATAGATAAAAGGTAGCAAATGCGGCAATCAATAATTTCTTTTTTAGACCGGCATTTTTAACGAATATAGCGGCTAACAATAACGCTCCAATCCAAAATATTGGAGTGCTAAAAACAAATAAAAGCTTTGAAATCGCATGAAACATGGCGCAAAATTATTGCTGGTTCTACGTCATTTTTAGAAATTGCTTATTTATTTACCACAAATCGTTTGGTGATTTTGCCTTTGCTGTGAAATAGACTGATGTAGTAAACACCGCTTTTAAACTCCCGGTTATCTAATTCAACCACCTCAGCGTTTTGATTTAACGCTTCCTCCATGACAATTCTCCCCAATTGGTCTAGAACTGTGATACGATTAAAATCCAATGTACTTGTCGATAAATCAACCTTAAATATTCCATTGTTAGGATTTGGATAAATACCAATAACATCTGCAATTTGCACATCAGCTTCCTCAACACCAATTAATTCTGAATCAGTTACTTCTACTCCAAAAACCCCATTTCCGTGAGTTGCAATGGCTAAATAGTTATCAGAATCTCGGGTATCAAACTTTTCGATTACCGCATTTCCGATTAAATCTGGAGATTGCTGCGACCAAATAGTAGAGTCACCGTTCAACTCGTTAGTAGCGAATAAACCTACACTAGTACCTACAAAATAAGCTGTACCATTATCGGTTTCTAACATTGCAGCACAACGTACCGAAGGGCCATTACCTATTCCCCTAGCCTGTTGAGGCATGCCCGCACCTAAAGGTTCTTCTAAATTACCAGCTACTGGTGTCCACGTATCTCCTCCGTCGTTTGAATAAAAAATACTGTACGCCTTATAATTAGAGAAGGTCACCAATATTTTATCCGCATCATCAGGGTGAACTGCAAAATCACTCACATAAGTTCCTTTCAATACGCCTTGAATCTCACCTAACTTGGTTACCGTTGCAGTTGTAGTATTTGCGTTTTCTACTCTGTACATTGAACCGTTATTGGTACCAACATACAATCTATGTGTAGGGTTACTTCTGCTACTAACCAATGCAGTTATTACTCCGGGGAAAGTAAAATTAATCTCACTCCAATCGGTTCTGGGTGAAGAACCACCATTAATTGGAATGCTTTTAAGTGTGCGATGCACCTTAACTTTTGAAGGTCCAAAAGAAGCGTTTTTAAACAGCATATACATCACATTGTTATCTGCATAATCCAATTCAAAAGGATTGATGAAACTGTAATTTGCTGACCTATTGAATTGGTTTGTGGCTGCAGGTTCCAATCGCTCCGCAGCCGCTGTTTCTCCGGTATTGTCAATTCTAACTTTAAAGGTTCTACCTTGCTGACTAGACACATAATATACTCCTGAACCATCAGACAACGTTCCATCTTCCACTGCGCAATAAGAACCGTCAGACTGCAGTGGGTCTGTCCAGTCTCTGTTTACACTTTGATTGGAGGTAAACTGAGTACCATTATCTTGTAAACCTCCCAGTACCACATCATTTCTTACACTATGATCAATTGCCACAGTATAGAACTGAGAAGTAAAATATCCTGTATTTATAAACTGCCACTCTACTTCCGTAGCTTTTATGTTGTTCGTGTATGAAACGCCTCCATCTGTTGCTGTAAAGGCCTCAGCGGAGTTATTAGGCTGAAAGAAAATATCGTGTTGATCTGGGTGTTGATTTGGATATCGATACTGTTTAGGGTCATTTAAAACCTTAGGATTATATCCACCAATTTGGGTCACTTTAGTACTGGTAGTAAAACCATCGTCTGAGCGAAAAAGGTTTGTAGAGCCGATATAAATGATGCTACTATTAAATGGATCAAACTTCACCACCATGTTGTAGTTCTGTTGCGTATCGAAGGTGTAATACGCATTTTGATCACTCGGTATGTTTGCAGATAAATTGCTCCATATACCTCCTGTTCCTGAGCCATCACCACTAATGTAGGTGTATTTAAACAAACTGGATGATTCATTACTTGCTGAACTCGTTGGGTCAGCCTTTGCTCCAACACCAGGTGTACGCGCCAAACAAATAAGTTCGTTCTCGTTAGATTTAGCGTAATCAATTACAATGCGCTCGTAGTTAGAAGGCCATACACTTCCGGTAATATTAATCCAAGTTTCGCCGTCGGTTGAGCGCCAAATACCTGGGTTAGGTTGATTCACATTTTTGCCCATTGCTGCATAAACAACACCAGTAGAAGTAACTACAACATCTGTGTAATTTGCATCAGAAGTTAAACCACCTCCAAGCACTTTTTTCCATGAAGTACCTCCATCAGTACTTTTCATAATTGAGCCGTTGGCAGCAGCATATATTTCATCTTCACTGGTATTGCTTGGGTCAATTGCCAATCGCCAAATTACTCCCCAGTCTCCTGCAACAGCGATATCCGTCTCTTGCGTAGAAGCTATTGGTGTCCAAGTAATACCTTTATCGGTAGATTTATACATGCCTGTACCCCATATTGTTAATCCTCCGTTATTCAGCGATCCCCTTCCTTCACCAGTACCTATGTACCACGTATCTTTTTTGCCTGCTCTTGGGTCTTGAACTATACAAGAAATACTAAGCGCTTCATCTTTTGGGGTTACTTGATCCCAAGATGTTCCAAAATTGGTACTTCTCCATAAGCCACCGGAAACACCTCCAGCAAACAAGGTTGAGCTACTGGTTAAATCTACCGCAAATGCTCTCGTTCTTCCTCCCACATTGTGAGGTCCCCTTCTAACGTAAACCAAAGAATCGTTTTCATTTCTAGAAAACGAACTGAACCCACCAACTTTAGGTAGAGTTTTAGCATACGCCATTTCTTTTAATCGAATGCCGAATGGAATTTCACCAGTTTGAGGGTCAAGTAATCTTGATTTTTCCCATTCTGCTCTCAGCGTAGGATTATCATCAATATTTTTCTCAACTTGTGTGGTAACGTCTTGCTTGCTTACTAGCAAAAACAGCAAAGCCAATAGACCAAACACTCCAATTCCACTTACAATCCCCTTTTTCAACATATCTTATTTCAATTTCTTGTATTGTCCAACTTTATAAATTGGTTCGCCTTCATGTTCACCTTCCAACTTAATAGTGGCAACCATGCTTTGTTTTGGCTTGATGGCTTCTTGCGAAACACTCATTGTATTTTCTTCTTTCGGTTCAATCTTTTCCATACCGTTGGCGAAATACACCAAAATCGGGTTCTCGGTATTCATTGAAGTTGAAAAATACTGCCCTACCTCTATAACGGAATCAATCTGAATTTTTGCAAAACACTGCTCAGCTCCACAATCAATAGTTAAGCCTTCAGGATTTTCGTAGCTCACCACTTTGGCTAACACTGTAGCCTCTTGTTGAGACGGTTTAAGTACTGGAAGGTTGGTATTCTTTGATGTAGAACAGGCCAACATAGAAACCATAAAAAGCAGAAATAACAACTTGCGCATGGGCTATGATTTTACGAAACGGCGAATATACGATTTACCATTTTGTTGAATGTAAACCAAGTATCCGCCTGATTTTAAATTTGATACATCCAATGAGACTTTTTCTGCCTCAACAACCAATTTAACGGGTTGCTTAACCCCAACCAAATCATAGACCGAAATTTCAGCATACTCACTTTTTTGCAATTCAACATTTAATCGGTTTGCAGCTGGGTTTGGATATAATTTGAGGTGAATATTATCAGTTTCACTAGAGCCAACAATAAACTCAGAATGAGTAAGCGAAGCGGTAAAAACTCCTCCACCATGCGTGGCAACAACTAAATAGCCATCTGGTGATCTGTAATCAATTGCCGTTACCACATTGGTTCCAATGGTAGTTTCTCCTACACGCATCCATTTGGTGTTCATAGAATCAATAGTTAACGTTCCAAACAAGCCCACACTGGTACCAACTAACAACCAAGTACTATCTTGTAAATCAATAAACTTGGCTAAACGACAAGACGGTCCATTATTAATTTGCTTAAAATCCGCTGGAACCCCGGGTTGTATTTCTCCTTCTAAATCACCCGAAATATTTTGCCAAGTAGCACCCCCATTCTCTGAGTAAAACAAACTATACACGTTGTAATTTGAAAACACTACCACCAGCTTATTTCCATCTTTTGGATGTGTTGCTATAGACGAAACAAAACCGCTGGAATTTGGAATTTTGATATTCGTTACGCTGTAATTTCCGTTTGCGGTATCCACTCTATACAAATCGCTGCCGCTGGTACCCACATAAAGAATATTACTCGGATTTTTACTTACCTCAACAGCGCTAACAGTCCCTGCTAGTCCATTGATTTGAATTTCATCCCAACCCGAATTGCGTTTCAGGAATTGGTTATCCATTTCGAATTGATTGATATCTACACATCTATACAGCTTATTGCCGTTAGGCAAATACAAAGTCCTGTTGTTATTAGGGTCTATAGTATAAGGATTAATAAACAGATAATTACCTGGAACATTTGGATCTAAACGGGAAAAAGCTATACGCTTCCCTGCTGAATTAACCGCCACTTTAAACAAACCAGCTTGCTGCTTTGCCGCTAAAAAGAAAGGCGAAAAATCTAAAAAGTGACAATAGGCGCCATCGTAATCTACGGGCATAGACCAATTGTCTTTTTCATCGGCCAAATAGTAAAGCGTTCCATTGTCTTGTAATCCACCAATTACTTTGTTTGAGCCTATTTTCTTATCCACCGCAAGCGTATAAAATTGAGTGGTAACGTATCCGTTGTTTAAGGATTCCCACACTACTTGATTTGCATACACATCTCTGGTTAGATGAATTCCACCATCCGAACCTGTCATCATTACTTTTTTATTGGTTGGATGAAAAACTGTAATCTGTAAATCGGGGTGGTGATTTGGGTAAATCTGATAAAATGGCGTATCCACTTTGTGGTAATATCCTCCTGCAAATTTTGCCAGATTGGGTGTAGAAAACCCATCGTGGCTGATATTTAAATTAACTCCACTGAGTGCCACTAAATTACTATCGTGCGGAGACACTTTAATATCCATACAATACCCTGTTTGAGAATGATAATCATCAAATGGCCAACCTCCCTTTGGAAGGTTTTGAGATAGGTTTATCAATTGACCTCCAGCGCCACTTCCGTTACCGGATCTGTAGTAGTACTTGAATAAAGAATGATATCCGTTTCTACCTAAAAACTCACTGATCATTCCAGTACCTGGAGTAACACAAACTAAATAAAGCGCATTTTCGTTTTGAGGATTTAACCCAATAATTCCCCTGCCCAAACTTGAGGTTAACGCATGCACTAAATTGAAGTTTTTACCATCTGTTGAGCGAAACAACCCGCTACTGCCAATACCTGCGTTGATATAGGCATACCAAACTCCAGATTTAGTTTGAGCAATATCTATCTCTTGCCCTGCTTGTTTACTGCCTGAAACATTTCGCCAAGTAGCTCCTTCGTCTTCGCTTCTGTAAATTCCCGTAGTGGTGGCTAGCATTAAAACCGTTTGCGCCGACTGATTATCAACCAATATTTTCCAGGTTTGGTCAAGGCTATCTTGTCGTTGTGGAGAATCGTTTATAAAACTACCTAATCTGTTCCAAGTTTTTCCATTGTCCTCCGAAATCAACACACCATCACCTCCAAAATGAGCCGAAAAATTTGGTGCACCCTGCGAAGCTCCTCTGGCCTCTCCAGTACTCGCATACCATATTTTTTCTTTACCAGCTCTTGGGTCTTGCTCTATCCAACTAATCGAAACGTTGTGTTCATGAGTTGATACTTTTTCCCAAGTTAATCCTTGATCTTCGGTGCGGTAAATTCCCCCAGAAGCAGAACCCGCAACAATTATCTGCGGATTGGTTCTATCAAAAGCTAAAGCCCTTGTGCGACCGCCAATATTGTAGGGCCCAATATTTTTCCATTGTAGCTGTTCCGAACGACTACCCATTGGAAATTTGGATGAAACAAAATCTAACTCTTGTGCTCTAATGTTTTTAGGAAGTTCACCAGTATAAGGGTCTTCGAGTTGCATTTTCCACCATTGAACATTTGGCTTTTCTGCGAAAGTTTCATTGCTAGTGTCTATAAATTGGTTTAGCTGGAACAACCCAGCAACAAAGAGTGTTGCACCTGCAATAACTTTTAATATCCCCTTTAACTTCATGAAGCCTTCAAATTTACGGCTTAGTTTGAGTTATAGTTTAACCAGTAAATCATATTTGATTCATAAACGTTTTTTGAACTTAAAACCTGAGATTCCCACCCGCCTGCCGGACGGACAGGCCTCCGCGGGAATGACAGCAAGGAGCACGACCGTACTGTATTTTCTTTTAGCATTAGCCTTTTCCAAAATCAATTTTTCCAGGCAGTTTTTCGTGCTTGTGGATATCGTTCACGTTCAAATGTGTTGAGCCATCCCGGTAGGTTGTGTAGGCAGGTTTAAACTTGGCATTGAACACAATATCGTTTTTGGTGTAAGAAAACCTAGAGTGCACATGCTGACCAAAAGAATCGTCAAATCCTTTGAGTAACACCAACACCTCTGGATTCAATCGCATTATTTCGGACGGTGTTTTCCTGTAGAATGGGCTGTCTTCATCAATGGGGTGTACAATGGTCCAGTTTAGTGGAAAAAAATCAATGTTAGAAATATCCAATTTAAGCCTATCGTAGGTTCTTCGGTATTCACCATTAATTTCTTCGGTTAAAACCAAAAGCAGTTTAGCTTCCATTTCCATCAATACACTGGTACGCATATTAACTGCTCTAAACATTAAGGCATAACCATCTTTAAAAGGGCTCAATAAAATATTATCACTGTATTTTAAAATTGCAGAAGGTTGAGAAAACCTACCGTAAAGCACACCAGTAGCGATAGAGAAACTCATAAAACCAACCAGGGCTTGAAAAGAAGCAATTACATTTATTCCAATACCAACTGGAGCTAAGCCGCCGTATCCAACCGTAGTAAACGTTTGGAAACTAAAGAAAAGCGCCGTTAAAAAATCGCTACCAAATTTGTGCGTGCGGTAACCTTGAATACCTTCAACACCAACCATTAGGTAGCCAAAAGCAAACAACGCATTGGTAAGCAAGTAAGCTACCAGCAATATGGTAATGAACTGTGCCCAGCTTATGTTTAGCAAGTATTGGTACAGGTGGCGAATAGCTGGACCTATGCCTTCGCGATAGATATTAAACGAACCATCCGGATTAATAATCCGCTGCGTTTGCTTATCGTACTTTTCGCCTAAACCAGGATCGCTTATGTGCGTTTCTGCCATGTCTCAAAAATAGAAGATTCGCTGACCTATGCAAGTCTTTTGAAGAGTTCTATTTTGCGGTGAGTCTGAACCCTACCCCGTGTTCGTTTTCTACGCGAACAGATGCATCATTTTTAAAGTACTTGCGCAACCTGCTGATAAACACATCCATACTTCTGCCGTTGAAATAATCGTTTTCTCCCCAAACTAGTTTTAGCGCTAATTCTCGCTCCAGCACTTTTTCTTTATGGATAAACAGTAATCGTAACAACTCAGCCTCTTTTATGGTAAGAGTAGTAATTTCTCCATCCGCATTTAAGCTCAGATTTTTATAGTCGAATGTTGATTTGCCAATTTCAAATACTTCTTTTTGATTGATTTCAGCAATGGGTTTTCTTACCGATCTTTTTAAAATGGCGTTGATGCGTGCCAATAATTCTTCAAAAGCAAAAGGTTTGGTTAGATAATCATCAGCTCCAGCCCCAAAACCTTCAGCTTTGTCTTCAATCATACTCTTGGCGGTTAAGAAAATGATAGGCATTTGGGCATCTAGTTTTCTAATGTCCTTTGCCAAGGTGAAACCGTCCTTTTTGGGTAGCATTACATCCAACACGCAGATGTCGTATTTACTATCGTAAAAAGCCTCAAAACCCGCTTGACCATCCTTGCAAAGTTTAACCTTGGCTCCGGCATCAACCAAATTATCCTTTATTACAAACCCTAAACTTGCGTCGTCTTCAACCAACAATATGGATTTACCTTCAATCATTTTGCTTTTGGAATTTGAATAGAAAAAATTGAACCTCCGCTTGGATTATTTCTGGCGTTTACCATTCCGCCGTGCAACTCTACAATTACCTTAACGTAATACAAGCCCAAACCAAAACCTTTTACGTCGTGCAGATTTCCGGTTGGTACACGGTAAAATTTGTCGAAAATGTATTTAGCCTGATTGGGCTGCAATCCAATGCCGTTATCCTTAATTTCTAGTAAGTAGTTTTCGCCTTTTTCAATTACTTCAAGTTCTACTTTAGGTTGTTTGTTGCAGTATTTAATTGCGTTGTCCAACACATTACTCAATACGTTGTAAATGTGCAATTTATCCACATTCACCTCCATCAATTTTTCGGGTGCATTCAACACAATTTCGCCTGCCTTTTCTTCTACAATAGTTCGGAAAGTTGACACGTTATCTTCCACAATATCCAACAAGTTTACCCGCTCAAATTTCATCTCCACTTTGTCTTTATCTAAAGAGGCAATTTGCAGCACTTTTTCTACTTGCAATTGTAGGCGTTCGTTTTCTTTTTTAATGATTTCTGCGTAATTCTTTAATCTTTCGGGTTGAGTTTCAATACCGGGTTTTAGCAACACATCAGTGGATAGCGAAATGGTTGAAATGGGCGTTTTCAGCTCATGGGTCATGTTATTGATAAAATCGTTTTTGGTATCGCCCAGTCGCTTTTGCTTTAGAATAATATTAATGGTATACGCAAAAAATCCCACCAAAATCAGCAATAAAAAAGAAGAGAAAATCCAGAAATTGAGTCGGTCGATTACCATCTCCGACTTGTTGGAGAAATAGACAGAAAAATAATGGCCGTCGTCGCTGCGCCAATTTACCGAAGTGGAAGGATTTTCTTTCTCAACCGCTTTACCCTCTTCTATCTTAACGGCTTTGGTAAATACCACCGAATCGTTGAAACAATTGTATAGGTTGTACTCAAAATCGAGGTTTATTTCTTGCTTTTTAAATTCTTGTGAAAGCAAGCTTTCCACATAATCAGGATCGGGATTTTCGTTGGTTTTTACAATAAAGGTCTGGTCTTCTACCTGCTTTACTGGATCTAGCAGCAATGTTTCGTCTCCCTGATGTTTTTGGATGGCTCTAGAAACCTGAATTAACGCTTGAGTGATATCGTAGTTTAATTGAGTTACCTGCAATTGATAGGCTCTTTTTATCCAGACCAGCTGAATAGATATCACCCCAACCAACAATACCGTAGCCATTACAATTACTAAACGAATAGTGGAATTTTTCACGGGGTAAAGCTAATTGAGATTGAATCTAAAACGGTAAAAGTTTAACATCACATTATGAAAAAGTGTTGTTAGTTGACATACATCACAAACCAAAGGAATACACCATTATATATTTGTTAGGATGACAAGGCTAATGGCTATACTAATGATTGTAATAGGAGCTTTCCACTTTGGGAAGAACATGGTAATCTATGCTGATTATGTTATCGACTACTAATACATAAGCGAAGTTTTGTGTATCAACAAAGACAAGCCAAAATCAAAGTGTAATGGTAAATGTCATTTGGCTAAACAATTAAAACAAAGTAACCCCGAACCTTTAGAGGAGCAACCGGCTCTATTAACCGAGGTTGAGTTTTTATTCTACTTTTTTGGTGAAACCAACCCAGAAAATGAAGCGCTAGAAAACAATCGCGATAAAAACTATGGCGAACTGGTAAACCTTTTTGAGAGTCAGACCATTGAAGTGCTGGACCCGCCTCCAATTTCATTAGTGTAAGTACAACCAGCCGCTAACCTGTTATTTAATTGTTGGATTTGAAGTTAAAGCTAATTTTTAAGCCTGAGATTCCGTACAACTATCTCACAACTTTTTTATCAAAAAAAAGTGTTCGATTACGTTTACGGAATGACGGACAAAGAAAGCCGTGCACCCTTAAAATTCAACGTAACTATTAAGGGAAACCTTACACAAAACTTATACTAATGAAAACTAAAAAGACATTTAACTACTTGCTAGTAGCCACATTATTTGGGTTCTCTTTAACCCTTAACTCTTGTAAAAAAGAAGGTTGTACCGATGAAAAGGCAACCAATTATGACGAAAAAGCAAAAAAAGACGATGACAGTTGTATCTATCCTGAAGAACCTACAACGCCTTCTGAACCAGAAACGAAGACGGCAGATATTACTGGTTTAACTAAGATTGGTGAAGCAACTGCTTCTAGCACTAAACTGGAAATTTACGCTAAAGAAGCGCTATACCCGGGAATGAACAAACTGTACGTTGTAGCAACTAATTCTTCAACTGGAGATTTAATAGACGATGGACATGTAAAGTTTGAGCCTATGATGAAAATGAACAGTGGTATGGAACATAGCGCTCCTGTTATAAATCATCACGAGGGTGGCGTTGATGATAAAAATTTATTTCATGGAAACGTATTTTTTGTAATGCCGTCAACCAACGGAAGCTGGAAATTAAAAGTAATGTTTCATAATCACGAAAACCACAGCGATGAAGAAGCTACATTAGATGTTACTGTAAATCAGAACAGTAACCGAATGATGGCTTCTTTTGTGGATACCACAACTACAGATTCTAACTCTGTCTTTTTGAGCTATGCGTTGGATAGCCGCCCTACAGTTGGTTCTAACGAATTGAAGATTACCGCATTTTACAGAAAATCTATGATGGATTGGCCTGTAGCAAACGACTTAACTATCGAGTTTGAACCCAGCATGCCTTCAATGGGTCACGGTTCTCCAAACAATGAGCATCCTGCGTTTACCAAAGACGGCACATATGTAGGTAAGGTAAATTACACCATGACCGGTAAATGGCGATTAGACGTTACCGTTAAAAGAAACGGTAAGGTGATTAAGGACGAAGTGTACTTCGAATACACCCTCTAATCTACCTTAAACATATCGAATGAAAATAGCAATAACGCTATCTCTGTGCACAATTGTGTGTACGGAGATAGCTTTTTGTCAATCTACTACACCCGACTCACTTTACCTGCAAGAAAAACCTGAGTTGCTAAACACAGTTGTAGTTTTTGATACCGACAACAAAAACGCTACTAGTCAAAATATACCCTATTCATGTGCACCTGTAAAAATAGCTCTTTTGATATTTTTCGATGCATTTGTGGGTGGCAAATAGCTAAATAAGCTTCGTTAATAAGCACTATATGCTTAGGAAAAACCCTTTTTGAAACAGCCTATTTACAAAACAAGTAAGATTCAAACCCAGCTAATCTTCCCATTGGCATTTTACGAAGCTTCTAAAGTAAAAATTTAAAACTTTTAAATCTACCTCCCCTCCCCAAAACTTGCTAGAGTTTTACCTTTGAGGCATGGGAATGGTAAACAATTTTGTAAATCAGGTGAGGCACGAGTTCAGCAGCCAAAAACTGGATGAAAACTCACTGGAAGCAACACCAATCAAACAACTCGAAAAATGGATTCAAGAGGCGGTAGATTCGCAAGTACCCGAAGCAAACGCCATGAGCATTTGCACGGTAAACGCCAATGGGTCGCCAACTTCTAGAGTGGTTTATGCTAGAGGTATTTCTGAAGAAGGCATTAAACTCTACACCAATTACGACAGCCGCAAAGGGCAAGACGTTGAGGCAAACCCAAAGGTTTCTTTGCTATTCTTTTACCCCGAGCTGGAGCGCCAAATGCGCATAGACGGCCTAATTGAAAAATTACCCGAAGCGGAATCGGATGCCTACTTTAATGCACGCCCTACCAAAAGTAAATTAGGTGCATGGGCCAGCGAGCAAAGTAGTCCAATTGCAGGGCGCGAAACTTTGGTGGAGCGCACCGAACAATTCAGAGAAAAATTTGGCGAAAACGTCCCACGCCCTCCCCATTGGGGCGGTTATTTGGTGCGCCCTACACGTTTTGAATTTTGGCAAGGCAGACCGGCTCGCTTGCACGATAGAATTGTGTTCGAAAAAGAAAACGAAGGCTGGAACATCTTCCGAATTGCCCCTTAATATGGCCAACGCATACTTGCAAAAATTTGGGTTTCAGCCGCCTGTAATTGAGTCAGCACCCAACCCAAACACAACGCTTTTTGTGGTTATCCCCTGCTTTGACGAGCCAAATTTGATTGCTTCGTTAAAAGCATTAAATTACTGCGATGACCCAGAAGGACATGTAGAAATTATTACCATTATTAACCACGGTATAAACGCCACCCTAGAGCAGAAAACTCAAAACCAAAAAACCTATTCGGAGGCTACACAGTGGGCACAAGAAAACACAACGGAGTGGTTGACCTTCCATTTTATTGAAGCTTACGATTTACCCAAAAAGCACGCTGGTGTTGGTTTAGCGCGTAAAATTGGAATGGACGAAGCCGTTGCTCGATTGGAGCAATTGCCTTTAGACGATATCCCAATTATCTGTTTTGATGCCGACGCGAAATGCACACCCAATTACTTGATGGAAATTCAGCAGGCATTTAACCAAAACCCAAAAGCAAAAGGAGCGGCCATATATTTTGAGCATCCTATAAACGAAAGTGAATTTGACGCAGCGGTGTACAACGGCATTATTGATTACGAACTGCATTTGCGCTATTACAAAAATGCGTTTGAATATACGGGTCACCCACACGCATGCTATACCATAGGCAGCAGTATGGCGGTTATGGCTAGCGCCTATCAAAGTCAGGGTGGAATGAACAAGCGCAAGGCTGGTGAGGATTTCTATTTTATGCAAAAGATTATTGAGCGCTACCCAGTTATTGAAATTAACTCAACGGTGGTTATTCCCTCTCCTCGACCTAGTCACCGTGTACCTTTTGGAACTGGGCGAGCCATTAGCGAATTTGAAGCGGGCAAAAACTCCGACGAGAGTTATGCTTTCCAAAGCTTTTTGGACGTAAAACAACTGATTGATAAACTGGAAAGGTTTTACCTCAACAAACAACTGGAACAACTGCTTACTTCAGAAGAAATTCCAGATTCCGTAAGAGCGTTTTTTAAAGATCAAAACTTTGAAGAGCGCATTGACGATTTATACGAATACGGTACCAATTGGCAAACTTTTCAAAAGCGTTTTTACAATTGGTTCAATGCTTTTAGAGTACTCAAGTATGTGCATTTTGCTCGCGATAATTACTATGCAAATTGTAATCTAAACGAAGCCATGATTTCCTTGGGGCAACACCTCGGTTTTTCATCGGAGTCTAAATCGAATTTGGAGTGGTTGGAGGTGATAAGGGAGTTTGATGAGGGGAGGTAAACCTTTACGCAGTCGGCCTTTATTAAATCGTCATTCTCTGATACGTTATGCTAGTTAAGCACGCAAGTACTATAAGGAGAACTTGGGTTAAAGGATACATGCAATATATCGGGGTTGTTTTTAAAATTGGTTATCAAACCAGGGTTTCTAGAAGCACAAATGCCACAACGGGTATTGGTAAAATGCTCAACGAGTACCGTTTTTTGAACCTGTGCATCAGCAAGTACCGACACAAACAATAAACCTAAAGTAAAGAAGGCGTTTTTCATCTTTTAAAAATTTGATACAAAGAAAGAGAGAAGGATAAAAAGGTTTTGCAAGCTAATTGACAGAAACGCCAACTAAGGAATTTGCATGTACTTATGCGTCTGCAGCGAAATGCGCCAAGTTGGGTTAGTTTTTACGTGATTTATAATTTGAGGTAACATCTCTTCTTCTCTTGACCACTCTGGCTGAAAATACAGCTGACAATTTTCATTGGTACCTTGAGCGTGCTCGTGAGCCCAATCGAAATCCATGGTGCGCACCACAACTACCTTGAGCTCATTGGCCTTTTCCAAACTATTCGCTAAGCAAGGTTTCCTGCGTTTTGGTGAAACCACTATCCAGTCCCAATCGCCAGAAATTTCGTAAGCTCCAGAGGTTTCTAGCCATAAATTGAACCCTTCGCTTTTTAGCGTACTGGTTAAGGGAGCTAGTTGATACATACATGGCTCTCCACCGGTTATTACGATGTTTTTAGCTCCTACTTCTTTGGCTAAATCAACCATTTCAGCAACAGTAAGTTTTGGTTGATTGCTTTCCCAACTCTCTTTTACATCGCACCACGGACAACCAACATCACAGCCGCCTATTCGAAAAAAATAAGCTGCTTTTCCGACGTTGCTTCCCTCACCTTGAATGGTGTAGAAATGCTCCATAATTGGATATGCTACTGTTTTCGTGTCTGCCATTTCGCGGTGCAAAAATAAGCTTGTGTTTTGTTTTACAATGGGGCGCGCTATATAATCTAAGAAGTGGTAACTACACCATATGTCATTCTAGACTTGATCCAGAATCTGTTGTTAGGTTTTGTGAAATTTCGCCGTGCAACGAAATGTTATCTCGGTAGTTAAGGATTTAGATTCCGCATAGAAGTTTCGTATAGATTTTTTCGATAAAAAATCTACTCAACTAATCTTACGGAATGACGGGTATAAAAAAGGACACAAACCGTGGAAGAGAGCTTATAACAAGGAATCAGCAGATCCAATCTTGGAAATAACAGTTACACTAGACGTCATTATGGACTTGATTCAGAATCTGTTATTTGGTTTTGTAATATTTCTTTACTTTTTGTAGAATGTCCCTTCGAGTGTTTCAATTGAAGCTATACGCTGATAATTGAAATGTATCGAGAAGCGTTCTTAGTATTATTTCTCGATACAATCCCGCCGCTTCGGGATCAATCGAAGTGACATAAGCGAAGTTCGGGAAATAAGAGGAGAGATTCCCGCCTTCGCGGGAATGACGAAACAAAAAAAGGATTAAAAAACTAATTATTTGGATCGGAGAAGTCTGGGTTGGAGATAAAATCTTTATCGCTAAGAGCTTTTAAAAACGATACCAGGTCTTTCTTCTCTTGACTAGTAAGATTAAGGCCGTCGGCTATTCCATTTCCAGTTCCTCTCACAGTATCTCCAAAAACCATAATGGGTTCAATGTTTCTTGAGTTCTTGCGTACACCTGAATTGTAAAACTCTACTACTTCTTCTAAAGTTGCGAAACGACCATCGTGCATGTATGGCGCTGTGTACTCAATATTTCGGAGCGTAGGCACCTTAAATTTTCCGTAATCCTCTTCTCTCCCTGTTGTGTTATATAAGCCAGGTTTTGGGTTGTCGTCCAATCCATTATTCATAAATCGGTTGTTGGTGAACAACATATTATCCGTTGAGTGACAATGAAAACAATCTCCTCCACCTCCGTTTTTAGAAACTTCTGAATTGAATATTCTGTATCCACGAGCAATTTCAGCACTTGAAAAAGCTGGTGCAATTCTAAAATCTCCTTGAATTTTCGCAACAGCTTTATCGTATTCAGAGTTTCCAGATAATAACGTCAATTCGAATTGTGCAATAGCATCAGCAGCGTGAGTTGAGTC
>CBFICO010000038.1:0-20588 GCA_965661115.1 Salibacteraceae bacterium | reverse complement strand
AAATGAACACGTTAGATCAGCAAACCTTTTAGGTTTCGCCAATCCCAATAAAAACTAAATGTTGTATAAGAGCTATTTACTAATCCAATCGATTAGCAACTCTTTGGCCTGAGAAAAGCCTTCCGGATTTTTCCCACCAGCAGTTGCAAAAAAGGGCTGTCCTCCTCCTCCACCGCTAATAGCTGATGCAATTAATTTAATCCCTTCATTCGCCTTTATACCTATATCTGAAACAACATTATCCGATACTAGCAGCGAGAAAGTAATCTTATCTTCAATAATTGAAGCAATACCTATAACCAGGTCTGGATGTTCAGATTTTAATTGGAACAGAATGTCTTTTACAAAGTTTGACTTTACTGCAGTCGAGATAAACGCATATTTAATACCGTTTACTTCTTCAAGCTGAGATAAAATTTCAGATTTTAACGCTTTAGACTTCTCTTTATCAATTGCTTCAATTTGCGCTTTTAGATTCTTTTCTGTTGCCAAGAGCTCAGCAACCTTTTTCTCAGGCTGCTTAGCGTTATTGAGTAACTGTTTTATCTCCTCTAAAAGTTCATTCTGTTTATTTAGGTATGCAATTGCAGCATCCGATGTAATAGCTTCAATTCTTCTTATACCTGCTGCTACAGATGCCTCAGAGTTTATTTTAAATAATCTGATTTCACTTGTATTCCGCACGTGAGTCCCACCACAAAGCTCAACAGAATCGCCAAACTTTATCATACGAACCTTGTCACCATATTTTTCACCGAACAGCATCATTGCTCCTGCTGCTTCAGCCTCTTTCATAGACGTTTCTCTAAATTCCTCTAAGTTAATTCCTTCAGCAATTTGCTGATTTACCATGTCCTCTACTGTTTTTAATTCTTCAGCAGTAACTTTTTGAAAATGTGAAAAATCGAAACGCAAATATTTCGGAGAAACCAAAGACCCTTTTTGTTCTACATGAGTTCCAAGTACTTTTCTTAATGCTAGGTGCAACAAATGTGTAGCCGTATGATTAGCTTGTGCTAAACGTCTATTATTAGTTGAAACCACAGCCGAAACCGGCATAGAAACATCTAAACTCATTTCAGCCGTAGTTAAAACAATTAAATCGTTTTCTTTTTTGGTGTCCAATACTGATAACTTACTATCTCCTTGAAGTAATAATCCAGTATCACCTACTTGTCCTCCACCTTCAGGGTAAAAAGGAACTTTATCCAAAACTACTTGGTACAGTTTCTTTCCTTTATTGCTTACCGTTCTATACTTTACAATTTTTGATTCTGACTGCAATTCATCATAACCGATAAACTCCTGACTATTAACATCCAATACTATAGTCCAATCATCAGTTTTTAGCTCATTAGATTTTCGTGAACGATTTTTTTGCTCTTCCAAAGCTTTTTCAAATCCTTCCATATCAACCTCAACATTCTTTTCAGAAGCAATTAGCTGAGTTAAATCAATTGGAAACCCAAACGTATCGTAAAGCTCAAACGCTACTTTGCCTTGTAGTTTAGAAGTTCCTGACAACTCCCTTTCTAGCATTTTAATTCCTTTGGATAAGGTTCTAAGAAAAGACTCCTCTTCTTCCTTTATCACAGATTTGATTAAGCCTCCTTGAGCTTTTAATTCATTAAAATGATTCCCCATTTGTTCAGCCAAAACAGGAACTAAATCATTTATAAAAGTCGTTTCAAACCCTAAAAAGCTATAGCCGTATCTCACCGCTCTTCTTAAAATTCGGCGTATTACATACCCAGCTCCATTATTAGAAGGTAACTGACCATCAGCGATGGAGAATGCTACTGCTCGAACATGATCCGCAATTACTCGGAAAGCAACATCTTCTTTACTATCCGTTGCTTTGTATTTTTTTTCGCAATTAGCTTCTATTTTTTTTATCAGCTGAGCAAAAACATCCGTATCGTAATTGGATGACTTCGCTTGTAAAGCCATAGCAAGTCGCTCCAGACCCAACCCAGTATCTATGTGCTTGTTTGGTAAACTTGAAAGCACACCTTTTGCATCTCGGTTATATTGAATAAAAACTAGGTTCCAAATCTCAATTACTTGAGGGTGATCTTCATTAACCAAAGATTTCCCATCAACTTTTGATCTCTCCTCCTCTGAACGTAAATCGATATGAATTTCTGAACAGGGTCCACATGGCCCCATATCGCCCATTTCCCAGAAATTATCTTTCTTATTGCAGCGCAATATTCTATCCGCTGAAATAAATTGTTTCCAAATATCCTCAGCCTCCGTGTCAGCTGTTGTGCCGTCACTCTCATCGCCTTCAAATACAGTAACGTACATTCTGGATTTATCCAGCTTATAAACATCTACCAATAACTCCCAAGCCCAGGTTATGGCTTCTTCTTTAAAATAATCTCCGAACGACCAATTGCCCAGCATTTCGAACATAGTGTGGTGATAAGTATCAACACCTACCTCCTCTAAATCATTGTGTTTCCCTGAAACACGAAGGCACTTTTGCGAGTTTGCAATTCGTTTTACATCCGAATCTTTATTTCCTAAGAATATGTCTTTAAACTGGTTCATTCCAGCATTTGTGAACATAAGAGTTGGGTCATTCTTTACCACCATGGATGCTGAGTTTTCAATTTTGTGTCCTTTAGACTCAAAAAACTCTAAAAATTTAGCTCGAATTTCATTCACCGTCCAGCTCATATTACATAGTTCCGTTGTGTTTACTGTAAATATTTTGACCTTGTTTATCGCAAAAAATTGCACCTAAACCGCAAGGCGTGCAAATTTATATTTATTCAATAACTTTGCAGCTGCATTAGCGGCAATACTCTACAATATAAATGAGAGGGAAAAAGTATAAATACAACACTAAAACGCTTAGTTATGAGCAGATAGAATTAACGGCAAAAGACCGTTTACTTAAGCTCCTAACATACACCATGGGTGGAGGTGTATTTGCTACCCTATTCCTTGTTGTAACGTTTTACTTTTTCGATACTCCAGAAGAAAGACAGCTTAAGAGAGAAAACGAAAAACTAGTTCATGAATTCGAAATTCTTAACCAAAAACTAGATAACGTTTCAAAAGTATTGGCAAATATTCAGGAGCGTGATGACAATATTTACAGGGTAATTCTAGAGGCTGAACCAATTGCAGATAACATAAGAAAATCAGGTATTGGCGGCGTAAATCGCTACAGCAATTTAGAGGGATATAGCAGTTCTGAGCTGCTGATAAATACATCCAAAAAAATGGATAAACTGACCAAGCAGATTTATATTCAGTCAAAATCTTTTGATGAAGTAATGAACATGGCCAGTAAAAAAGAACAAATGCTAGCTAGTATTCCGTCCATCATGCCGGTAAAAAGTGAGGATTTAAAAAGAATAAGTTCTGGTTTTGGAATTAGAATGCATCCTATTCTAAAAATTAGAAAAATGCATCATGGTCAGGATTTTACAGCTCCTACAGGAACGGAAATTTTTGTTACAGGAAACGGAAAAGTAACAGAAGTAAAAAAACAGCGTTTTGGGTTTGGCTACCACGTAATAGTTGATCATGGCTATGGTTATGAAACGATTTACGCGCACATGAGTAAGATTTTAGTGAGAAAAGGACAGCGCGTAAAAAGAGGCGATATCCTTGGGCTAGTTGGAAACACAGGAAGTAGTACTGCGCCGCATTTGCATTACGAAGTGGTAAAAAACGGCAGAAAAATAGACCCGGTAAACTATTATTATCAAGATTTATCTCCCGAGCAATTCCAACAAATTATTGACCTATCCGACCAACCAATCCAGTCATTTGACTAACATCAGTTTTACTTAATTTAGCGTTCCTCAAAATATAGGTTGTGCCTTACAAGGAACGGGAAATAAATAAGCTCTATTATAGTATTGGAGAAGTTGCAAAACTATTTAATGTAAACTCGTCACTTATTCGTTTTTGGGAGAGCGAGTTTGATATCCTAAAACCCAAAAAGAATAAAAAGGGGAACCGACTTTTCACCCAAAAGGATTTAGCTTATCTAAAAATAATTTACGAACTCGTAAAAGAAAAAGGATACACCTTAGAAGGAGCTAAACGCGCTTTGAAAGAAGATCGCAACGCACTATTAGAAAAGCAAGAAGTTAAGGATAGGCTAACTAAAATAAAGTCGCAATTAGAAGCTTTAAAGGAATTACTTGATTAGAAGTATTGCTGTCCAACTAAATAATTCTGAACAAAATCTTTCACACCTTCTTCCAGCGAATGAAACCCTCTATGGTAGCCAATCTCAATTAACTTTGACATATTGGCCTCTGTATAATATTGGTACTTGTCTCTTATATCCTCAGGAGTAGGAATATAACTAATGTTCTCAGGAAGATTCATTGCAGCAAACGTTGCTTTCACCAAATCATTGAAAGTTCTTGCCTTTCCTGTGCCAAGGTTATAAATGCCGGCATTCTGTGGCTTTCTGTTTTGCATGGCAAAATAAAGCACCTCAACAACGTCTTTTACGTAAACAAAATCACGTAATTGCTCACCATCTTTATAATCAGGATTATGGGATTGGAATAGCTTCATTCCACCAGTCTCCTTAATTTGGCGATATGCATGCCATATTACTGAAGCCATTCTTCCTTTATGATATTCGTTTGGGCCATAGACATTAAAAAACTTAAACCCCGCCCAGAAATATGGCTTTTGACCTTGTTCCAAAGCCCAAATGTCAAAGTCATTTTTTGAATATCCATAGGGATTGAGCGGCTTTAACTTTGCTGACAGTTCGTGCTTATCCTCATAACCAAACTCACCCAAACCGTATGTTGCAGCAGATGATGCATAAACAAGTGGAATAGCATATTTAGCACAAGTTTTCCAAATTGCTTTAGAGTAATCTAGGTTGAGTTTATTAAAGATGTTTACATCAAACTCGGTAGTATCAGTTCTAGCTCCCATATGAAAAACAAACTCGCTTAGTTTATGGTTATCGGTCAGCCAATCATTAAAGTCTGCTCTGTCTACCAACTCGCGGTATTTTTTATTGATGTAGTTTTCCTTTTTTTCTTCCCTAGAAAAATCATCTACTAAAATGAGCTCGAAAAACCCCTCTTGGTTTAATTTCTCTACTAAACAACTTCCAATAAAACCTGCTGCGCCAGTAACTACTATCATAAACAATTGAATGAGTTGCAAATGTAGTTCTTGACAAATTATCTCACCGATATCTATCCTCTAATAAGTGGTAATTTATATTTGCCGAAACTTTGAAAGCAGAAATCTATGAAAGCATACGTTTTTCCAGGACAGGGCTCCCAGTTTATTGGAATGGGGAAGGAACTCTATGATAATGTACCATCAGCAAAAGCTTTATTTGAAAAGGCAAATGAAATCCTTGGCTTTGACATTGTTGAAATCATGTTTAATGGAACCGATGAAGAACTAAAGCAAACAAAAGTTACTCAACCCGCCATTTTTCTGCATTCAACAATTCTAGCAGATAGTATTGGCGATAGTTTTAAACCAGACATGGTTGCTGGTCATTCGCTAGGTGAATTGAGTGCACTTGTGGCGAATAAAACCTTAAATTTTGAAGACGGATTAAAGCTTGTTTCTAAGCGGGCATTGGCCATGCAAAAAGCCTGTGAAGCAGAACCTTCTACAATGGCCGCAATTCTTGGCTTGGAAGACGAAGTAGTAGAAAATATTTGCTCAGAAACTGACGGCGTTGTTGTTGCTGCAAATTATAATTGCCCAGGTCAGTTGGTTATTTCGGGAAGCGTACCTGCCGTAAATGCTGCTTGCGAAAAAATGACGGAAGCGGGAGCAAGACGCGCATTGGTGCTGCCAGTTGGCGGAGCATTTCATTCGCCACTTATGGAACCTGCCAGAACCGAGCTTGCAGATGCAATAGAGTCTACTGATTTTAAAAACGGAATTTGTCCTATTTATCAAAATGTAACGGCAAGTGCGGTTACGGACCCTTCAGCAATTAAGGAAAACCTTATTGCACAACTTACCGCTCCGGTGAGATGGACACAAACTATGCATTCAATGATTAATGATGGTGCTGCAAGTTTCACAGAAGTTGGGCCTGGTAAAGTGCTGCAAGGGTTGGTAAAAAAGGTGGATAGAAGAATGCCGACTGAAAGTGCTGCAATCTAGGCACATTTTTATTTCAGTTTTACTTTTTGTTTTTTCAGTTCAGTTAGTATCTGGCAAAGAAAAAATAGTTGATAAAAGTGGAAAAAAGCCAAAGTGGGTTAAGGAAACTACAAACGATTTTAAAGTTAGTGTAAAAGCTCCTACTCTTTTTGAATGCAAACAGAAGAATAGAGAAACCTTTAAACTTTCTGTTACACTTCATCTAATTTCTATTTTAGATATTAAAAGTGATTCTGCCAAACAAGCGCGTCTAAAACTTTACCTGAATCAATTGAATTGGCAGACTATAAAAGGAAAGGATTTTGCGCCCATTGTAGGGTTCTCAGATAGTTTGCAAACGGATTATTATTGGGAAAAGCAGCGGTTATCACGCGGCGGATATTTATTCAAATACCAAGCGATTTATCATTGTACAACTGCAGACATAAAAAAAATTGCTGCTAATTTTGATCTGTTTGATAATCAAACAATTATTCTAATTAATCCGATAAAAACCAAGCTGAAAGTAGTCAATTCAGTAAACTGGTTGTTATCAGTACAAGATACATTACTAAGAATTAAAGGTAGAGCTCATCCCAATTTCCATTCGGATATTGACGAACTAACAGAGAGTATTAAACAAAAACTCAGTAAAATTGAGCTTATCGTACTTACAAAAACTGACGATAAAATAAGTTTCAAAATAGAATACGAAGGCACGGAACTGCCCATAAACAAACAGCCTAAAATTACTTCGACGTGCGCATTAATCCAAAGTGTAAAGGTGGAATCAAACATTTGTACAGTATTGTACAGCAGTAAATATTGCTTGGATGAAGATCCAGAAAGTGGATTGCTAGTAAAGATAAAATCTAGAAACCAGAATTATAAAAGGCTGATTGCCTTTAAAAACTAGTTCAAATCATTTATCCATTGCTCAGACTGAGCTAGCTGCATAAAAAATTCTATTAACTCTCCCTCGTCGTAAGTAACATGTTTTTTTGCCAGATCAGTTAATTCTTCTTCACTGTATTCCCTTATTGGTAATTCTAGCGCTTTTGAAACAACTTCATTGTAAGGAGAAGTTGAATTTGCACTTAAATAATCTTTCAAGACTTCTGCTCCATCCTGGGAAACAGCAATTTTTTGCAGGACTTCTTCAACGCTTTCTACGGGTTCTTTTTCCTCAACAAAATATTGAAATTGATCAATCTGCTCCTGCAATTCTCTTTGTAACTGCATCCGAACAGCTTCAATCCTCAGCTCAAATATTTGATCGGTGCATTCTGTTTCTAAACTCAATAATTGTTGCAAAGCAGCAATAGCTTGAGGCTTCATATTATCATTAATTGACCTATTAATTACCTCGAGCCTCATCATACAATTAGCCATTATTTGGCCATATGCTTCCTGTCTTGCATTAAATAACATGTTTTGGAGTTCTTCTGATTTAGGGTCAATCATGGAATATGCATTAAATGCCGCCATTAATTCGTCAGACCCCTGCACTGTGCATTTCATGCTGGATTTACCTAAAGTTAAATCCTCGAAAACATCTATTACGTAGAACATTAATGTTACTTCTGTTGAGTCTTCTTTTCCAGAAACACTAGTTCTTACTTTTAATTTATGATCTACTAGAAGCATATACGGTGAAACGCTTTTCTGAACTACCCCTCCATCTTTTCCTATTACGTTATTCAAACTCTTGATTAATTCAATGTATTTATCCGGAGGAAAAAACTCAACTTGTTTTATATATGGGGTAAGTACCACTTTTTTATGTGGCTCGTGATCCATTTCTTCCTCTTGGGCTAGTAGTCCCATAAACGCGGACATGAATAAACCTAGCATTAAATATCTAATCATAAAAAACAATTTTCTGAACTGACATAAGAATTATGCCAAACAAACATAATAGGTTGGCACTTCAGTTAACCGAATCAACCTTTAAATATTGTTGACGACTAAATGCGGTGGAGGTCTAGCTCTAAATATCTACTTTAGCAGCTGTGTCAATCTTAAAACTATGCTAGTAAAAACCTTCGGTAGTGCCGTTTATGGTATAAATGCACAAACCATTACAATTGAAGTTAATGTATCAAGGGGTGCCAAGTACTTTTTAGTTGGACTTCCAGATAACGCCGTAAAAGAAAGTCAGCAGCGAATAACCTCTGCCTTGGATCAATATGGGTACAAAATGCCCGGAAAAAAAATTGTAATAAATATGGCACCTGCCGACATACGAAAGGAAGGTAGTTATTACGATTTACCTCTAGCAGTTGGAATTTTAGCTGCGAGCGAACAAATTCCAGAAGCCAATTTGGATAAATACATCATTATGGGCGAGCTTTCATTGGATGGAAGTCTTCAGCCCATGAAGGGAGCGTTACCACTCGCTATTCAAGCACGAAAAGAAGGATTTAAAGGTATTGTTCTGCCTAAACAAAATGCGCGAGAAGCAGGCATTGTAAATAACTTGGATGTGCATGGAGCAACCAATGTTCAGGAGGTTATTCAGTTTTTAGAAACCGGCACAGGAATACCAAAAGAAGTAATTGATACGCGAAAAGAATTTCAACTAAAACTCAACGATTCAGATGTTGATTTTGAAGACGTAAAAGGTCAGGAGTCGACAAAGCGAGCATTAGAAATAGCAGCAGCTGGCGGACACAACGCATTACTTATTGGTCCTCCAGGAGTTGGAAAAACCATGCTCGCCAAACGTATCCCTACTATATTACCTCCCCTTACTTTAGACGAAGCCTTAGAAACAACAAAAATTCATTCTGTTGCTGGGTTACTGGGCAGTAACACCTCATTAATGACCACTCGCCCCTTCCGTTCGCCTCACCACACTATCTCAAACGTGGCGCTTATTGGTGGAGGGTCAAACCCACAACCGGGTGAGGTGTCCTTGGCGCACAACGGTGTTTTGTTTTTAGATGAATTACCCGAGTTTCAACGGCAAGTGTTGGAGGTTATGCGTCAGCCTTTGGAAGACAGAACTGTAACCATTTCAAGAGCAAAAATGACGGTGGATTACCCGGCTTCTTTAATGCTAATTGCTTCCATGAACCCATCACCTAGTGGTAATTTTTACGACCCCAATGACCCAAACTCGGATGCGGAACATGTTGTGAGACGATATTTGAGCAAAGTATCTGGGCCGCTGCTAGATAGAATTGATTTACATGTAGAGGTGAACCCTGTACCGTTTAACGATTTAGCGCACAAACCTGCTGGCGAATCTTCCGAAAAAATAAGAAACCGCGTAGTGGCAGCTCGAGAAATTCAAACCGAACGTTTTAAGGACTATAAAGGAATTTATAGCAATGCGCAACTCACCCCTAAACTCATTAAGCAAGTTTGCCAGATTAACGAAGCGGGCAATCAACTCATTAAACAAGCAATGGACAAACTTGGGTTTTCTGCAAGGTCTTACACTAGAATTTTAAAAGTGGCCAGAACTATTGCAGATTTATATTCTTCCGAAAATATTGAAGCTAGTCACATTGCTGAGGCCATTCAATATAGGAGTTTGGATAGAGAGGGATTTAATTAGTTTTCCTTCCCCTTCTCAAAATCGTCAATTGCATTAGGGTCATAACTCACAAAAAAGTTGATATATATTGCCCTACAAAGCTTAAAAATATACGGAGACAAGGCAATTAAACTACCGATAGCTATGGTGAGGTATTCGTTTACATGAAAAGAAGGATACAATACGTACATGGCCACAAATACCGAAACTAACCAAGCTACAGAGACTCCATAAGAAACATACATTGCTCCATAGTAAAATGCCGGCTCCAACTCAAATCTCTGCCCACATTTAGAACAGGTTTTTGGCATAGCAAAAAACTTATCAAACTTGTAAATACTCTTATTCTCAAAAAGCGGCGTTTCGTGACACTTTGGACAACGCATTTTAAAAATGCTATACAGCTTTGTTCCTTTCTTAAACATAGTGGCAAACTTAAACTGAGAAACTAAATTGTTATGTGATAATTATTACGCTAAAACCGAAAAACTGGAGGAAATTTGATCGTCAGTTGGCTCCACATTAATATGATAAGAACCTATTGGTCCAATTAAACTGAAGTTAATTTGAGCATGGTCAACTTTCTTATCAAAACGTAAGTAATCTGTTATTTTTTGTGGGTTTAAGACCTGAATTGCAGACCCAAAATCAAATGAACTTAGTATCCATGCTCTAATCTCTTGTTCACTATTTTCATTTAAAAGCCCGAGCTGAACTGCTAGATTGTTTTCAAGTAAAATCCCGAGTAAAACAGCTTTTCCGTGTGCTATTGGAGATTGATTTTCTATTAAAAAACTTTCTATTGCGTGACCAAAGGTATGTCCGTAATTTAACGCTTTTCGCTCTCCTTTTTCGTTTACGTCAGCTGCAACCAAATTCAACTTTACCTGAATTGAGGAGGCAATACCGTCTTCTGATATATCACCCTCTATGATAGATAGTTTGCTCAGCGCGTCCTTATCCGAAATAAGTAAGTGCTTTAACATTTCACCTTTTCCAGAGTCGAATTCTTCTTTTGAAAGTGTCTCCAAAAAAGCCGTTGAAGTAAAAACTGCCTTGGGTTGAGTAATTGTTCCTATTTGGTTTTTTGAAGCACCTAAGTTAATTCCTGTTTTGCCTCCAATACTCGCATCAACCATTGCCAAAAGAGATGTAGGCACATTAATAAAATCAATCCCACGTTTAAAAGTACTGGCTACAAAACCTCCTAAATCGGTTACTACTCCACCTCCGAGATTCACAATTACCGAATTTCTATCCGCTCCTAAATCTTGAAGCGATTGGCATAATTGAAAATACACCTCTGGCGATTTTGCTGATTCTCCCGGCTCAACTTCTAATACGTCAGCATCTTTCAATTGCGTTAATTCAAGCCAATCAATTTTTGGCAAACAATGCTCAAGCGTGTTGCTATCACACAAAATAAATACGCTTGATGTAGTGTAATTGGTAGCTAGAAAACTATCCAACTCTAACAATACATCTTCCCCTCCTACTTTTACTGGGCAAAGTTCGTTTGGAATATCAATCACAAGAACAGGTATTTTGGTCAATTAATTCGCCAGGCCCTAGCTTTATTTGCTGAATCACAAAACTATCTTGCTGTAATCCAAATAAAACGGTGAGGTCAATACCTCTTTCCAAGGTAGTATTTATCAAGTACTGTTTTTCGTCTCCTTGAGTTACACTTTTACTAAAGTCAACGTCTCCTGAGCTGAGCAATATATCAATATCAGAATTAAAAATTCCGGTACAATTTGTCCAGCAGTTTAGATAATCGTGTTTAGCATCAAGGCCAGTTCTAATTTTCTTTAGCACTCTATCCTCTGGAAGCCAAGAGCCATAAAACTCTCTATCGGTATCCTTTATCAGTAATTGATACACCATAAAGCTCCCCATAAGGAGTCCAATCGAAAAAATAAAAAATCGTCTTGCCATTTCTAGAACATCCCCAATAGTAAATTGAGGTCTTTATGTTTTAAGTCAAAGGCTTCGGCTAGGGCTTTACTGGTTAAGTTTCCTTTGTAAAGGTATACGCCATTTCTGACGCCTTTAAAGTTTCGTAGCACATTTACCAAGCTTCCCTGCTCTCCAAAATTGATAAGAATAGGAGAAAAAATATTGCTTAATGTTTTACTTGCCGTACGTGACACTCTGCTTGGGATATTTGGAACACCGTAATGAATAATTCCGTGTTTAACAGAAATAGGATGCTCCAATGTTGTTAATTCTGATGTTTCTATACAACCACCTTGGTCAATACTAACATCAACTATAACCGAACCGTGTTTCATATTCAACACCATTTCTTCGCTTACTAAGCAAGGCGAACGACCAGTATCTGAGCGAACTGCGCCAATAACCACATCGCAGGTTTCTAAAGCTCTAGCTAAAGTCTCTGGGTGCATAGTGCAGGTGTTTAATCGCTGACCAATATCGCTTTGTAATCTTCTGAGCTTGTACATTGATCTATCGAAAATTTGAACTGTAGCTCCTAAACCTAAAGCGGCTCTAGTGGCATACTCTCCTACTGTTCCTGCACCGATAATTACCACCTCAGATGGCTGAATTCCAGTAATTCCTCCAAACATTGCTCGCCGACTATTTTTACCCGAACACAGTAACTCCGCGGCTATTAGTATGGAGGTATTTCCAGCTATTTCTCCCATAGAACGTACTATTGGGTACACACCATCGTCGTCTTGAATAAAATCCCAAGCAATTGCTGTAACTCTTTTTCGCTGCAAGGCTTCTAAATGCTCTTTAGGCTGAGTAGAAAGTTGTAAAGCAGAAATTAGGGTTTGGCTGTCTTGCATCAAACCTATCTCTGCCATTGAAGGTGGTGCTACCTTCATTAAAATATTTGATTTGTACACCTCGGTTTTATCTCCTGTAACCTCCGCTCCCGTATTCATATACAGATTATCATCAAAATTAGATCCCGCCCCGGCTCCTTTTTCAACAATTACACGATGCCCTCTTGAGACCAACAAACCAGATGCTTCTGGAGTAAGTGCTACCCTCCGTTCTTGAAAAGATGTTTCTTTAGGAACACCAAAATAGATGCTCTCTTTATTGGTTTCGATGGCTTGTAACTGCTCTTTTGGAGTATAGGCGGCAGAAGCAGAAAGCCTTTTTAATTCCTCGCTCGAAAGATTCATAACTCAAAGATAGTTAAACCCTATCTTGAAAGCATGCACTTATGCAAGTTGTGCTGTTATATTTCTACTTCCGTTAGCTTCCTCAATTTTTACAACAACTAACTCTTCTGGTAGATATGAGCTTACTTTATCTGGCCACTCAATAAAGCAGTAATTCCCACTCTGCAAATATTCTTGAAATCCAATATTTTGCGCTTCCGATTCATCCTCTATTCGGTACATATCGAAATGATATACAACGGACTTGCCTGCTCCATACTCATTTACAAGGGAAAATGTTGGACTTGAAACCATTTCCTCAACCCCTAATTTCTTGCAAATAGATTTTATAAATGTGGTTTTACCTGCTCCCATTTTGCCCACAAAGGCAAAGACCTGCTGTTCCTTAAATTGGCTCAGTAATACGTTTGCAATTGCATCATAATCTTCCACTGAATTTGCAGTAACCTTCATATTATTTTGGTGATAGGGTTACAAATGGCACAAGGATTTCCTCTAAAGAAATACCTCCATGTTGAAAGGTATTTTTATAATGCTGAGCAAAATGGTTGTAATTATTTGGGTACACAAAAAAATCTTCTGCCTTGGCAAAAATGTAGCGTGAAGAAATATGGTTTACAGGCAAATGTGCTTCTGAAGGATTTTTAACTTCAAACACGTCCTTCTCATTGTAATTGAGGGTTTTACCTCGTTTGTACCGCAAGTTGGTGTTTGTATTCCTGTCTCCTATTACTTTAACTGGGTTTTTAACTCTAACACTACCGTGATCTGAAGTAAAATGCACTGGAACCTTTTTTTTACTGAAATACTTTAGAATGTCTAGAAGCGGTGAATGATCAAACCAAGAAGAAGTAACCGAACGATATGCCGACTCATCGTCTGCTAATTCTTTAATAACCTCCATGTCAGTTTTTGAATGTGTTAGCATATCCACAAAATTGAAACTCAAAACCAGCAAATCGTTGTGCATGTATTCTGCAATTTTATCGTGCAACTTTTTACCATCTTCAAGCCCGTCAACTACTACCACTTCAGATTTAATTGACTTTCCATGTAGTTTAAGCAAGGCATCAACTAACTGAGATTCCTTAACATTCTGACCCTCTTCTGTATCCCATTGTTTCCCAAATCGAGACTCTAACTCTGTTGGCAACAAACCCGCAAAAAGAGCATTTCTGGAAAACGATGTGGCGGTAGGAATTACGCTATAATACATATCCTCACTATCTATTCTGAATAGCTCAGACATTTTTGAGCGAATAGCTCTCCATTGATCAAAACGGAAATTATCTAAACAGATTACCACCGTCGGAAACTCACCATCTTCATTTATTACTGGTAAAACCTTTTTAGATAAAAGCGTGTGTGACATAATTGGAGCATCCTCTACTCTACCATTTATCCAGTCAAGGTAATTGTCCTTATAAAAGTTGCTGAAAACATTATTTGCCTCAGTTTTTTGCATTTGGATAATTCCTTCCATTCCTTGGTCTTCAGAAGCATCTAATTCTATCTCCCAATGCACTAACTTCTTGTATAAATCTTTCCATTCTTCGGCATCCATTCTATCGTTTAGACGCATACTAATTTGCCTAAACTCCTGCTGATAATTAGAGGTGGTTTTAGCCGACACCAAACGTTTTTTATCCAAGTTTTTCTTAACCGAAAGCAATATTTGTTTTGGGTTTACTGGTTTTATTAAGTAATCAGAAATTTTGGCCCCAATGGCGTCTTCCATAATATACTCCTCTTCACTTTTTGTAATCATTACAACAGGTAAAGAGGCATCTTTTTCTTTGATTATCTCAAGTGTTTCAAGGCCCGATAAGCCTGGCATATTTTCATCGAGAAAAACAATATCCATTTGCTCATACTCCAAGTATTCTATGGCCTCGTAGCCATTGTTGGTAGTAAAAACTTTATAGCCTTTATCTTCTAAAAACAAAATGTGAGGTTTCAATAAATCTATCTCATCATCTGCCCATAAAATCTTAACTTCTTCCATAAACCCTGCTTATCTTACTTTTGGTATCTAATTTTTTTGAAAGCAACTGTGCACAACAAAAAACGAAAAATTCTAAACGACCCTGTTTACGGCTTTATTACAATTCCGTACGAAATTATTTTCGACCTTATTGAACACCCTTATTTTCAACGATTAAGAAGAATAACTCAACTCGGGCTCACCAATATAGTTTACAGCGGCGCAAATCATACTCGATTTCAGCATGCCATTGGTGCAATGCACCTTATGAGCAAAGCTATTGATGTTATTCGATCAAAAGGTGAAGAAATAACAGAAGAAGAAGCCATTGGGGTTACCATAGCCATTTTACTGCACGATATTGGCCACGGACCTTATTCTCATACTCTTGAAAACAGCATTGTAGAGGGCGTTAGTCATGAGCAATTGTCCGAAATTTTTATGGACAAACTCAACGCTGAGTTTAATGGAGCGCTAGAAGTAGCGATTCAAATATTTAGAAATGATCATCCTAAAAAATTCTTGAACCAACTAGTTTCTAGCCAGTTAGATATGGATAGACTGGATTACCTGAGAAGAGACAGCTTTTTTACAGGAGTTTCTGAAGGGATAATTGGCGTGGATCGCATAATAAAAATGCTCAATGTATCTGATGGCAACTTGGTAGTTGAGCAAAAAGGCATTTACAGTATTGAAAAGTTTTTGGTAGCCAGAAGGTTAATGTATTGGCAAGTTTATCTTCACAAAACCGTTTTGTCTGCCGAGAGTATGTTGCTTCAAATTCTAAAACGAGCAAAACAACTTGCACGCTCGGGAGTTCAATTACCGTGCTCACCTGCATTACAAATATTCTTGTATAACGATGTGTCAAAAAGCGAATTGCATTCCAATGAAAACACAATAGATGCTTTTGCTCAGCTTGATGACTATGATATTCTGAGTGCTATAAAAATCTGGCAAAAATCCGATGACTTAGTTTTAAGCTACTTATCAAAAGGCTTGGTAAACAGAAGGTTACTAAAAGTAAAACTCCAAAGCTCACCTATCGACAAATCGGTTTTAGAGCAAAATGTTGAACAAGCTTCAAAGTACCTAAATTGTTCTTTAGATGAGGTAAGCCACATTGTTTTTAAAGGTATAATTGACAATAGAGCCTACACCATTGGCAAAGGAGACATAAATATGCTGCATAAAGATGGGAGTGTTCAAGATATAGCTCAAGCTGCTGATTTGTTTAACATATCAGCCATGTCAGAACCCGTTACAAAACACTATCTATGCTACCCTGCATTTTAAGTTATTGCATCGGTGTTGAAAAGTTCTATTTAGCCAAAATTGCCCGTTCAATTTTGTATTATTTTTGAAGCCTTTACAAGGCTTTCAGAAGGAATTGTATATCAGTTACTTAAACTTTTAAAACACTAAATGGAATTCACTGCAACTCAAGTCGCAGAACTGCTAAACGGAACCATTGAAGGTAATTCCAATAGCACTGTTAACCAGCTAGCCAAAATAGAGGAAGGTGTTCCTAATGCACTTACTTTCTTATCTAACGACGCGTATATCGAACACGTTTACAACACAGACGCTTCTGTTTGTATAATCGACAAATCATTTAAATTAGAAAAGCCCGTAAAAGATACCCTAACGCTTGTTTGGGTAGATGACGCTAGAATGAGTTTTGCAAAAGTTCTAGAGTTATACCACCAGTACAAATCAAATAAAACAGGTATCGATGCTAGCGCAACCATTTCTGAAAATGCTTCTACAGGAGATCAAGTTTATATTGGACCAAATACCACCGTAATGGCCGGTGCAATCATAGAAAACGGTGCTAAAATTTATGGAAATGTTTACATTGGTGAGCAAGCAAAAATTGGTGAGAATACTGTAATTCAGTCAGGTGCAATTATCCAAGACGATTGTGTAATTGGTAAAGACTGTAAGATATATTCAGGAGTAATAATTGGTGGTGACGGATTTGGTTTTGCACCAAATTCAGAAAACAACTATCAAAAAGTAATTCATATTGGAAATGTGGTGATTGAAGACCACGTAGAAATTGGTGCAAATACCTGTATTGATAGGGGAACATTAGGTTCTACCATTATTCGTAAAGGAGTAAAGCTGGATAATCTTATCCAAATTGCACACAATGTTGAAATAGGTGAAAACACCGTTATGGCAGCACAGTGTGGTGTTGCTGGCTCCACAAAAATTGGCAAGAACTGTATGATTGGTGGTCAAGTGGGTATAGTTGGACATTTAACTATTGCCGACGGAGTTAAAATTGCAGCCCAGTCGGGTATTGGCATAACCATTACAGAAGAAAACTCAATCTGGCAAGGTTCTCCTGCTATTCCAATTGGAGATTACAAAAGAGCCTACGTTTTATTTAAAAACCTAACCAACCTTAAAAGCAGAATAGATAATCTACAAAAGATAGTTAGCCCAAAAAGTAACTAGAATTATGAGTGACAAGCAAAAAACGCTTCAAGCATCCTTCAGTATTTCAGGTGCTGGTTTACATACCGGAAAACAGGTAAACATTACAGTAAAACCTGCACCAGAAAATCATTGGTTTGTTTTTAAACGCGTTGATTTAGAAGGTGAACCAGAAGTAAAAGCAGATGTAGATAACGTCTTTCATACTCAAAGAGGAACCTCACTTAAACAAGGTGATGCAGAAGTTCACACCACAGAACACCTACTCGCCGCTCTTTATGGTTTAGGGATTGATAATGCACTTATTGAAATAGATGGTCCCGAAATTCCAATACTTGATGGTAGCGCAAAGCACTTTGTTGAGGCAATTAACAAAGTTGGAATAAAAAAACAAGGCTTCGATAAAAACTACTACGTTCTTAAAGAAAACTTGACCTATGAAGACGTAGATAAGAAAATTGAAATGTTGGCAGTTCCCACCATTGGAGGTGAGTTTAGAGTTACCGTAATGGTAGATTACAACTCTCCACTACTTGGAACACAGCACGCTTCTATGTACCACTTAGGAGAATTTGAAAGTGAAATTTCCAATTGCCGCACCTTTGTTTTCTTAAGAGAGTTGATTCAATTAGTGAATGCAGGGCTTATAAAAGGGGGTGACGTTGACAATGCCATTGTAATGGTAGATACAGAGCTTGAAGAAGCAGAAAAGAACCGTTTAGCAGAAACTTTTAGTAGAGATAAATCTGAGCTAGAGTCTGCTGGGATTGGTATTTTAAACAATGTGAACCTTCAATTCGAAAACGAACCTGCTAGACATAAACTGTTAGATATTGTGGGTGATTTAGCACTAGTTGGTCGCCCAATAAAAGGACATATTCTGGCCGCTCGTCCAGGTCACTTTGGTAACGTGAACTTTGGTAAACTTATCAAGGCTAAAATTAAAGCCGAAGAAAACCAAGCTCCAGTTTATGACGATACCATCGAGCCAGTTATGGATATCGATAAAATTACCAGCTTGTTACCGCACAGGTACCCTTTCTTATTGGTAGATAAAATCATAGAGCTTACCGGTGAAAAAGTTGTAGGAATTAAGCATGTAACCAGAAACGAAGAATATTTTGAAGGACACTTCCCAGGTAACCCTGTTATGCCAGGCGTATTACAAATTGAGGCTATGGCCCAAACAGGAGGAATTCTGGTATTAAACTCTGTTGAAGACCCAGAGAATTACTCTACCTACTTTATGAAAATAGATAAAGTAAAATTCAAGCGAAAAGTAATTCCAGGAGATACCGTTGTTATGGAGTGTAAACTTATCCAACCTATCCGCCGTGGTATTTGTGTTATGAGAGCCCGTGCTTATGTAGGAGGAAAATTGGCTACAGAAGGCGAATTAATGGCTCAGGTAATTAAAGACAAATAGATTTAATGATACATCCAAATGCCGAAATAAACCCAAATGCTAAAATTGGGAAGAACGTAGAGATAGGGCCATTCACCACTATTTACGGTGATGTAGAAATTGGAGAAGGCACATGGATTGGTCCTAATGTTGCCATTTTTGACGGGGCAAGAATTGGAAAAAACTGTAAGATTTTCCCTACTGCTGTAATCTCAGCTGATTCGCAAGACCTCAAATACAAAGGTGAAAAAACTACTGTAGAAATTGGGGACAATACTATCATAAGAGAAGCAGTTACGATTCACAAAGGAACTATTGACCGGTGGAAAACTGTAGTTGGAAACAACTGCCTTTTAATGGCATATGTTCATGTTGCACATGACTGTATTATAGGAAATAACGTAATAATTGCCAACGCTACCGGCCTCAGTGGACACATTACTATAGATGATTACGCTGTTATTGAAGGCATGGTAGGCGGTCAACAATTTACTCATGTAGGAACACACGCATTTGTTGGAGGAACCAGTAGAATTAGAAAAGACGTTCCCCCCTTTATCAAAGTAGCTAAAGAACCACTATCGTTTATTGGAGTAAATTCTATTGGACTTAAGCGCAGAGGATACGCCGAATCTTCCATAAAAACTATTGAGGATATATACAGAATTCTCTTTGTCCAGAACAAAAACATTTCTAAAGGTATTGAGATAATAGAATCTGAAATTGCCGACTGTCCAGAAAAAGAAATTATCCTCAATTTCATAAAGAATTCCAAGAACGGACTAATTAAAGGCCTTCAGTAATGAACAGCCTGCGATTAGATCAGGTTTCGAAACGCTATAAAAAACATTGGATTTTTAGAAACCTTTCGCTAAAACTCCAGTTAGGTGAATCTCTCTACGTAAGCGGACCAAATGGTTCTGGAAAATCAACATTACTTAAATTATTAAGTGGTTGGATTAGCCCAAACGAGGGAAAAATAGAATACATAGATCAGAACCAACGAATAGTAGATGTACAGCAAGTATTTAATCATATTGCTATTTGCACCCCATATTTTGAGTTAATTGAAGAGTTTAATTTAGATGAGTTTCTGTCCTTTCACAGAAACTTCAAAACGCTTAATGGGGTTGAAACTACCTCAGACTTTGCTAACAAAATAGAAATTGAATACAACCCCAATAAACCCATTAAGTCATACTCTTCTGGCATGAAGCAGCGCATTAAATTAGGCTTAGCATTATACAGTAACGCTAAATTAGTTCTGCTAGATGAACCAACTTCTAACCTAGATAAAAATGGTATTGAATGGTACAAAAACTCGGTTCTTAATCAACAAGAAGAACGAATGATTGTGGTTTGCTCCAATAACATTGAGGCCGAACACTTTTTTTGCACCAAAAAGATAGATATCACAGATTTCAAATAGCACAAAAAACTAGATTTGTAAGAATAAAGCTTAAACTATGGCAACAACATCAGATATAAAAAACGGATTATGTATCAATCACAACAACGACCTTTTTCAAATTATTGAATTCTTGCACGTAAAACCAGGTAAAGGGCCTGCTTTTGTGCGCACAAAAATCAAAAGCTTAACCTCTGGTAAAGTGTTAGACCACACTTTTCCCGCAGGTCATAAAATTGATGTGGTAAGAATTGAAAACAGACAATATCAGTTTTTGTACAACGATAGCCAAGGTTACCACTTTATGAATACCTCTAATTACGAACAAACGTTTTTAGACGAGAAGTTGATTAACGCTCCACAGTTCCTAAAGGAAGGCGATATGGTTGATATTCTTTTTCATGCTGATGAAGAAAGAGCTTTATCTGCGGAAGTTCCGGCGTATGTAGAAATGGAAGTTACCTATACCGAACCAGGTATTAAAGGAGATACAGCAACAAATACTATGAAACCTGCCACAGTTGAAA
>CBFICO010000037.1:0-20713 GCA_965661115.1 Salibacteraceae bacterium | reverse complement strand
CCTTGTAACCGCTTATGTTTGAGTCATTTGCGCCAAAATCCAATCTTAGCGTATCCTTTTGCAGAGAATAAACTCCTTTGCCAATAGAACCACCTGTGCATGTCCAAAATGAATATTTAAATTTTGAACTGTCTTTGAACTCTATGCATTCGCCTTCGAAGTTTGGCTCTGTACAATAAGTTCCAAGTTTAATTTTTTGGGCATGTGTATTTCCCAAAAAAACTACAAACAGAATCAATATGAGGAGTCGTGGTTCCATTGTGGCTAACTCGTTTATAAGCGAACAAAATGTTCCGAATAACATCCTATTTGGGGGGATAAGCGAATGTTTGTCCGTTTTTGTTTCATTTACTTTTTATAAATAAACCAACCGAATTTTGGCTGATTTTTACGATTACTAACTTACATTTTTTATCAATTCCCTCCGTAATTCTCCAAGAACGAACTGGAGCTCATGCCAAAACCTATGGCGGTCAACATTTGCGTGCGCACTGCTTTGCCCTCAACTTGCCCAGGGATCCATGTTACGTTTTTTACCAACCTAAGTGCCTCTTGAGTACAACCACCATTCATGCCTTTGCGCACTTCTATATTGGTTATCTGGCCACTTTGCTCAATAATGAATGCAACTACTACTTCTCCTTTTAAATTTAGCTTAACCGCCGTTTCTGGATAACGCATTTTCCTAGCTATGTACTCGTTAAAACTGCTGTAGTTCCCATCGCTAAACACCGGCGTAGGTTTGGTTTCAACCGCTTTAATAAAAAATACCGCCTCTGTGGTGTCAATAGGAGTTATAGGGTACTCGTGGTATTGGTAATCTCGTTTCTTGTAAATTTTTACCCATTTTTTCAGACTAAATTCAACGGTAAACTTGTCTCTGTTGGTCATGTGAGTAGGGCGGTACTTGTTTTTTGTCCACTGTATTTTCTTAAACATACGTATGGCTTCTGTTGTTAACATAGGATTCGAGCTCGATAGTATTTTTAAATCTCCCGCCACACCTTCAGGGTTTAACTGAAATGCAAGTGTTACACTTCCTTCAACGCCTTTTTTTACGGCCTCAATAGGGTATTGAAACTCTACAAAAAACAAACGCTCTACTTCCTTAATTCCACCAACTGGCGAATTAGTGCTGGCATCATAAGGCTGATAAAATACTTTTTGGGCTAAACCTGAGGTAGCTATCAAACATAAAAACGATAGTAACGGAATTAACAACTTGCTCATAACAATTAGTCTGCTGTTTTAGAATTGCTAAACTAGTCCAAAGCTAAATTTGCAACTAAACGAAAAGGACTTTTATGTATAAACGGTTGCTTCAAAAACAAACTTATTTAGGTCTGATGCTGATGATGTTAATGGTCATAATTAGTTGCAACCAGAGCGATAAACCAGCAGAAAACAAATCAAACAAAGCACCGACCGAACAGGAACTGTTTGACATTAACAAACGACTAATGAACGAAGAAAAAACCAGAATAAAATTCTTTGTAAAACGAAATAAATGGCCAATGCAAAGTACCGGTACAGGCCTTCAGTACTGGATTTACGAGCAAACCAATGGCGACTCAATCAAAGAGCGTGAGGTAATAAAAGTGCAGTACGTAATTAGCTTAATGACAGGCGATACGTGCTATACGCGCCTAGATAAACCGGAAGAGTTTAAGGTAGATTTTGACGAGGTAGAAAGCGGTTTGCACGAAGGAGTAAAATACATGAGAAAAGGGGAGCGAGCAAAGCTTATTCTTCCTCCACATTTGGCTCACGGCCTTATTGGCGATATGAATAAAATACCCATGAACGCCACCCTCATTTACGACATTAAAGTTTTAGAAGATTGAGAAATGCATTGATTCTATTCTTGGCGCTAGGTCTATTGGGCTGCGATAGCAAATTGATGGATGGTTGGTCTAAACTCGATGCTGACGCTTACTACAAAGTGCATGCACTAGGTGATGGAGAAAAAAAGGCACAAGCAGGAGATAAGATTTATGCGGCAATTGAGCTTTATGGAGCCAGCGGAAAACAGATTTATTCCAATAAACTAAGTTCGGGAGCTTTGCACCGTTTCGATGTATCAAACAAAGACAACATTTGGAACAAGGTTTTTGGGGTAATGCACGAAGGGGATTCCGCTACCTTCTCTTTTCAGGGGAGTGAAATAAACATTCAATCTCTCACGCAAGGCAAAATTGAAAGCTATTCAGAAGAGCTTACGTTAAGTGTAAAGTTGATTAAGCTTATTGACGAAAAAACGCAGCTTTCTAGAACAATTAAAACCGTTGATGCTGATGTCGAATTACAGGAGTTGAAAAGGCTCAGCGAGTATTTCGAGCAAGAGCAAATTAACCATTCGGCTATGCAAGTGGATGGAATTTATTTTACCTATCTAAAAAGGGGCGACGGAAAGAAAGCGGTTTCTGGCGATAATGTTTGGATCAATTATAAAGGTTGGTTTTTAAACGGTAAAGAATTCGATAACACTTATAAGCGTGGTCAAATGCTTGATTTTCAATTAGGAAAACCCGACCAAGTACTTAGAGGGTTCGAAATTGCTTTGAGTAAAATGAAAGAAGGCGATAATGTTAAACTCTACCTTCCGTCGCAATTTGCGTTTGGTGAACAAGGTTCTTCCGACGGACGCGTACCACCGTTTACTTCGGTCGTTTACGAGCTAGAATTATTTCAGATTAACTAGCTAAAACGTTTAAAAACTTGTGTAAAAAAGACTTTTTCTTTGACGAAAGCATTTGCCTCAATTCGCCGCCAACTCTATCTTTGAGCCAAAGAAAAAAGGATTATTAATGCCAAAACTAGTATGCGTCCGACACGGACAATCTGAGTGGAATTTGCAAAATAAATTTACCGGCTGGGTAGATGTAGATTTAACAGAAAAAGGTATAAATGAAGCAATTAACGCCGGAGAAAAATTAAATGGATACCATTTTGATAACGCTTTTTCGTCGGTGCTTAAAAGAGCAAATCGCACAATGGATTTAATTCTAGCTGGAATAAATCAAAGCGATTTACACGTTGAAAAAAACGAAGCGCTTAACGAAAGAATGTACGGCGACCTGCAAGGAAAAAACAAAGCAGAGGTTGCTGCTGAGTTTGGAGATGACCAAGTACACATTTGGAGAAGAAGCTACGATGTGCCGCCTCCAGGTGGAGAGAGCTTAAAAGATACCTTAGAAAGAGTAATTCCTTTTTATCAATCCAATATTGAGCCGCTGTTAAAAGAGGGAAAGGACATTATCATCACTGCACATGGTAATAGCTTACGTTCTTTGGTTATGCATTTAGAAGGTTTAAGTCCTGAAGAAATCTTACAAAAAGAGATTCCAACAGGAACGCCTTATGTGTATGATCTTTCGGACAGTTTGGAAGTAAAATCAGCCGAATTTCTATAATCAAATCCGCATAACTTGGTAATAGCAGTAGATTTCGACGGTACAATTGTAGAGGATAACTATCCAGAAATTGGAGAGCCCAAAATATTTGCCTTCGAAACCTTGCTGGAAATGCAAAAAAGTAATCACCAACTTATTCTCTGGACCAAACGGACGGGCCAAGAGTTAGAAGATGCTGTAGAGTTCTGCCGAAAATATGGCGTTGTTTTTTATGCCGTTAATGCCAGTTATCCAGAAGAAAAATTTGATGGTACAGCAAGCCGCAAAGTCAACTGCGAGGTTTTTATTTCTGGTAAAAACATAGGGGGAATGGACGGTTGGGGCGAAACATGGCAAGAGATTAAGGAAATGACAGGTCAGGGGATTCAAGAATCGGCTACTTACGGAAAACAATCCCTGTTGGATAAAATAACCTCAATGTTTAAATGAGAATTGCGGTAGATTTTGACGGAACTATTGTGGAACACCAATATCCACGCATTGGAAGGCCAATTCCAAATGCAATTGAAGTACTCAAAAAGTTACAAGCTGCTGGTCACACGTTAATTATGTGGACCTACCGCCACGGCGATACCTTGCAAGATGCCGTGGAGTATTGCAAAGGACAAGGGGTGAATTTTTATGCTGTAAATGCCAACGAACCAAACGAAGAATGGCAAGAGGGAATGAGTCGATTAATTGATGCCGACGTTTTTATAGACGATAGAAACGTAGGAGGTCTAATGCTTTGGCAAGAAGCTGAAAAACAACTCCTTTAAACCATTCATCACACTCCGCTGTTCTTATTACCAATTCAGCATTTATTTTTGAGCTGCTGTAATATTTACTGGATACGTCATTCCGGACTTGATCCGGAATCTCAAACTAATAAAGTAGCACATATCATTATATCACGTCATTCCCGAGAAGTCGGGAATCTCTAGCTTTATTACGAGCAATAGTCTATAATAGGAAATCGTAAATAATATCCCAAAAACATGAAAAAACTCAACATATCCCTACTAGTTCTCCTTACCGTATTTAGCCTCAATGCACAAGAATCTCTAATGGATTTAATGAAAGGCATGAAACCCCGATTTATAGGTCCTGCCGGAATGAGCGGACGCGTTACAAGTATTGATGTTGCTAAAAACAACCTCGATCACATACTTATCGGAACGGCGTCTGGAGGAGTTTGGGTTTCTAAAAACGGCGGAATAAATTTCCGCCCTGTTTTCGATAAACAGCCCATTCAATCAATCGGAGCAGTTGCCTTCGATCCACAAAACCCAACCGTAATTTGGGCTGGAACAGGTGAAGGAAATCCACGAAATAGCCAGAGTAGTGGCATGGGAATGTTTAAATCGATTGATGGAGGGAAAAATTGGGAACACGTTGGTTTAGAGGCAACCAAAACAATACACAGAATTATTATCGATCCCAGAAATACCGACGTAGTTTACGTTGCAAGTTTGGGTTCAGCTTGGGGGCCAAACCCAGATAGGGGGGTGTTTAAAACTACAGATGGTGGCGCAACTTGGGAGAAAATACTGTTTGTAAACGATACTGTTGGTTGTGCCGATTTAGTGGTAGATCCGTCAAATCCAAATAAAATGATTGCTGCGATGTGGCATTATCACCGCCAACCTTGGACGTTTACATCGGGCGGCAAAGGTTCAGGAATTTACATTACTTACGATGGTGGTAAAACTTGGAAGAAAAAAACCGAGAAAGACGGTCTTTCTAAAGGAATTATTGGTCGCACAGGTTTAGCTTTTGCTACCAATAAACCCAACATTGTATATGCATTGATAGAATCCAAAAAAACGGGATTATATAAAAGTACCAATGGCGGCGAAAATTGGAGTCTGGTTTCTACTAAAAACATAGGTAATCGTCCGTTTTATTACGCCGATATTTTTGTTGACCCAACCAACGAAAACCGAATTTTTAATTTGTATTCAACCGTTGATAGAAGTGAAGATGGAGGCAAAACGTTTAAAACCATTGCCCCATATCACAAAGCGCACCCAGATCACCACGCTATGTGGATAGAACCTAAAGAAGGCCAGTTTATAATAGACGGTAACGATGGTGGGCTGCTAATTTCTAGAAATGGAGGCGACTCTTGGCGATACATTACCGATTTACCCTTGGGTCAGTTTTATCATATTAACTTAGATAATCAAATTCCGTATAACGTTTACGGAGGATTGCAAGACAACGGCAGTTGGGTTGGCCCAGCCTACGTTTATGAGCAAGGAGGCATTAGAAATCACCATTGGAAAGAAGTTTTGTTCGGCGATGGTTTTGACGTGATGCCCAATCAAGCAGATCCAAATAAACTGTTTGCTATGTACCAAGGCGGAACCCTAACCGAAGTAGATCACGAAACAGGTTACACCAGTTTTATTCAGCCGCAAGCAAAAGATTCTATTCCGTTAAGATTTAGCTGGAATGCAGCATTAGCGCAAGATCCTTTTAACAAAGGCGGGATTTATTTTGGCAGTCAATATGTGCAGTATTCTAAAGATTTTGGAAAACACTGGAAACAAATCTCCCCAGATTTAACCACCAACGATACCAGCAAACAAAAACAAGTTGAGAGTGGCGGTTTAACAATAGATGCTACCAAAGCTGAAAATCATACAACCATTTTAAGCATTGCGCCAAGTCCTATGGATAGCAACTTGATATACGTGGGTACCGACGATGGTAATCTGCAAGCTACTATTGATGGCGGAAAATCTTGGACCAAACTCAATGGAAAACTGCCCGGAGCGCCCAAAGGTGCTTGGATTCCTCAAATTATATGTTCTAAGCAAATGGCTGGTGAAGCTTTTGTGGTGTTGAACAATTACCGTCAAAACGATTGGAATCCATACTTGTACAAAACCATTGATTACGGTAAAACATGGTCGCGCATTGCCAACGAAAAAAGTGTGGATGGTTACTGTTTGAGCATTGCTCAAGACCCAAAGAACAGAAGTGTGTTATACCTGGGTACTCAGCGCGGATTATACGTAAGTGTTGATGGCGGAAACCAGTGGCAAAAATGGAACGATGAATTACCTTCTATGCCAATCCGTGACATGAAAATTCAGGAGCGAGAAAACGATTTGGTACTAGGTACTTTCGGAAGAGCCATCATAATATTTGACGATATTTCTCCAATTAGAGCATTGGCAGAAAAAGGAAAGGATATCACCAAAGACTCTTTATTGCTATTTGGACCTGAATTAGCCATCACTGCAAAATGGAAGCAGGCGAGAGGAGTACGTTTTACAGGCGATAGCGAATGGAAAGGCGGCAATCGTTGGTCAAATTATTTTGCCAGAGCGTGGGTATCTCCAGATTTGTACAAAAAAGCCACTGGCAAGAAAGGAGACAAGAAACCCGAGATAGAATACTTTGTGCTAAGCAATACTGGAGATACCTTGAATTATTGGCGGCGCAAAGCGGATAGTTTGATGAGCAATGTTACTGGTGTTTCGTTACACGAAGAGGGAACAAGTTGGTTGTCTAGAAATAAGAAAGACTTGAAAGGTAAGCGTGAAATTAAACCACCCGGTAAGCCACTCATGCCAGGAACTTACAAGTTGGTAGCAGTGTTAGATTCGGTTGTAGCAACCCACGTTTTTACCGTAATGGAACACCCAGAACAAGGTAAAACAAACGAGTACAGAGCAGCGCAACGAGCAGCTTACGACGAGGTTGAAGCCATAATGGAACCTATTCTTAAGGATGTAGAACGCTTGCAGAATATGGAAGAAATATTGAATAAAGTGCAAGCCAATTTGAGCTTGATGGGGGATTCTGCAAAAAAGGAGTTGGGCAAAATCCAAAAAGGGGCTAACGACACGTTACAACAATTGTTTGAGCTGTACTTTTTACCTAAAGAGTTTAAAGGATACGATCACGTATCGGTTCGTATTTCAAATTTGAGTGGAGCCTTGGCAAACTATCTAAGAGCAGATAATAGAGCCGACAGTGAAAACTTTGAGTTAGCTAAATCTAGATTACTTGCTGCTTGGGGAGAAGCGCACGAAAAGCAATTGGCTTTTGAAAATGGAATTTGGAAACAATTCAGAGCTAAAGTAGAGGAGCAGCAGGTGGACTTCTTTAAAAGTTTAGATAAGGACTAATCGTAACTATAACCGCCAGTTTCTTCGTGAGTTCCCTCGACACCTAAACCTAAAACCAAACGGTTTACACAGTTAAAGTAAGAAATAATGGTGGTTGCGTCTAAGATGCCTCTATCGTCTAACCCTTTTTCTTTAATTCTTCTAATCAGCTCCTCTTTTCCCGCAAAGCTTGGGCGGAGGGTGAGTTGTTCACTCAATAAGCACAATAGCAGGTCGAGTTCCGATAAGCCAATCTTAGTATAATCTCTCAGAAAAACACCCAGCTTGTTGTTGTCTTTCCAAAAATGATTCAGCGCCATACTGTGGTGTTGCACACAATACATACACTGATTACTAATACTAACAATTACACCAATCATTTCGCGTTGCTCACGTTTTAACGGCGATTTTCCATACATAAGGTGAACGTACAAATCCATGTGTCGGATTATGGCTTCTGGATCAAGGCTTTGGATTTTGTGTAATTCGGCGAGCTTGCCCCGTGTTTCAATAAGGTAATCGTAAACTTCTTTTAGTTTTCCTTCGGCATTATCGTATGCCACAGTTTCTATAAACGCCATAATACTGTTTGAGCCTGCAATTTACTGAAATTGTCAATTACTCAATTTGTCAATTATCAATTAAACCTTTGCTGGACATTGTGTATCCTTTGCGTCACTTTGCGTTAAAGTAAATTCGTCTATAGAGGAGTATCAGCGTTAATCTGCGAAATCTGCGGACATATTCAATTATCAATTGGACAATTAAATCTCCGCGAAACATAGCGTATCCTTAGCGTTACAGTTAATCCGTCTATAGAGGAGTATCCGCGTTATTCTGCGAAATCTGCGGGTCTGCTCAATTAGCTTAGGCGATTTCACTATCAACCCAAAATCTACTTTTCTAAACTCAATAGTCCGTACAAAAAAGAATATTCTAGTTTTACTGAAAGTTTTTTAGGGTAGTGATGTATAATATTGTGGTTTATTTAAAAGTCAACAAAATAAACACGTCATTCCTGTGAACTGCAAGCGTAGCGCTCACCGACTTTGGAGGTAAAACAGGAATCTAAACATAATTCTATATTCCTTGTTAGGCAAGTAATGACGGGTACAAAATATTATGCAATACAGCCCTTTTAATTATGCAGCAGGTATAAATGAACATTGGTAAAATACTCTTAGGTTTTAGTCTAGTTTTTCTTTTTAATGCATGTGATGACGACGCAGGCTCTGGTGGCTATTATTTTGAATATAGTTATGAAGAAGAAGTGTATGAAGAAGAGGCCGCTCCAGCTCCAAGACCAGAAACTCCTCCTCCAGCACAGGAGTATATTCCAGAGGATATTGAAGATAGCGAGGTGACCGACGTTCAGGATAAAGAGTTTAAACCCGATGCAGTTTCTGATTTGGTAAGTAATGTTTTAACTGATGGTAAATTGGACACCAATAAAGTGGTAGCTAACATTATTAATAACCTAAAGTACATTAGCAAACAACCAGTGGGAATTGCCTTTGCATGCGAATATTACGGATACTTCACAACCAACTTGTTGTTGCCAATGAAAAAGAATGAGGAGTTTGTTTCTATGTATTTACCCAGAAAATTCGGACAGAAAAAATATCACTTTGTCGTGATGAATTTTAAAGGAAATATTGGCTGTAAGCAATACGCAGTTGATTGCAAAAGATCAACAATGGGTTACGAAGAACTCTTTGTTTTTTGGCCAGAAAACGACAAACAACGTACGCAATGTGGAATGATAATAGCCATAGCCGACGAGTATCTAAAAGACATAGAAACTCGCTTAAATATCAATTATAGAATAGGAGAGGAGGATGCCAATTACACCAGCTATGGTAACATTGAATACCTGCTTAAAAAATCTATACCAGGAGATAGTTAGGGTTTGTGTTGGTTGTTATTCCGTGTGATTAGATTAGAAATTTCTTTTATGTTAATTCCCGCCTGCGCGGGAATGACGATGTTGCAGAAATTCAGAAACAATACAGATGCTAAGAAATAACCCCAGAACCAATCAGTTCTTCATCGTTATACCAAGCCACAAACTGACCAGGAGTAACACCCCAATTAGGCTCGTCAAAAATCACGTATAAACCTTCTGTTTTTTTGTGTAGCGTAGCTTTGTTTAATGGCTGTCGGTATCGAATACGAACCTCAAATTCTCTTTGCTCGCCTTCTTTCAAAGTTAGGTCGTGTCTAACCCAGTGAATATCCTCATTCGGAACAAATAGTCCTTTACGCAGCAAGCCCGGAAATTCGTGTCCTTGACCAGTATAAACTATGTTTTCTTTAGTGTCGGTGTGAATTACAAACAATGGTTCTGGTGTGCCTCCAATTCCTAATCCTTTTCGTTGGCCTACTGTATAATAGTGAGCACCGTTGTGTGCGCCTACTTTTTTTCCCATTTCTGGAGTGTAATGGAAAGGTTTGCTCAACGCTTCAATATCTACGTTTTCAGAGGGTTGCGAAAAAGTTGTATGGTCAGCTTCAATCTCAATTACATCGCCCTTTTTAGGTTTTAGTTGCTGTTGTAAAAAATCAGGCAAGCGAACTTTACCAATAAAACAAAGCCCCTGAGAGTCCTTCTTTTTAGCCGTTACCAGTCCAGCTTTTTCAGCCATTTTACGCACGTCGGGCTTTTCCATATCCCCAATAGGAAACAAAGCTTTGCTCAATTGTTCCTGATTTACCTGACACAGAAAATAACTCTGATCCTTGTTGCCATCTTTTCCTGCAATCAGGCGATGTACTTCCTTACCGTCTTGTATTATGGTTTCTTTTCTACAATAGTGACCTGTGGCTACGAAATCTGCCCCTAATTGCATAGCGGCTTTTAGGAACACATCAAACTTAATTTCTCTATTACACAGTACATCAGGGTTGGGGGTACGTCCAGCCTCGTACTCGCAGAACATGTAATCAACTATTCGTTCCTTGTATTCTTTACTCAGGTCTATAGTCTGAATTGGAATTCCCAATTGATCGGCAACTAGTTGAGCATCGGTGCTGTCTTCCACCCACGGGCATTCATCCGAAATAGTAACAGAGGTATCGTGCCAGTTTTTCATGAACATACCAATTACCTCGTAACCTTCTTCTATTAGCTTAAGGGCTGCAACGCTAGAATCAACGCCGCCACTCATTCCGACAACTACTCGTTTCACGCGGCAAAAGTAAGTGAGTTAAACGGAAGGAATTAACCAATAAATGCAAATTATACTTGCTCTAAAATAAATGCTTGATACAGAATTAAAATAATTGTAGTTTGATGTGGTTGTACATTTGAAATCATAATAACAGAAGGTTTATTCAAGAAATTAGGAACGGTGTCATTCCTTCTCAAGCAGGAATTTATTGAGACTTTAGATTTACAAATTGTACAACAATCTTAAGAAGAACACTATGAAAAACATATTTCTAGCTGCAATTCTACTCGCTCAACTATCATTATCTGCCCAAGACAACGCCTTGAGTTTTAACGGAGTTAGAGCTCTCAAGTAATACCCGACTCTAGTAAATTGGAGGTGGTAAATGCCTCTGGCATAACGTTTAATATGTGGCTCAAAGCAGATTGGACCGCAAAAAACGCCTACATATTTGATTGGGCAGACTCTTTAGATTACAGATCTGGAAACGATAATATGCGATTTAACCTTAGGTCGATAAAGACTGGAGTGCTACGGTTTGGTTTTTATTTTAATCAATCCAGTCCGGTAATCGCACAAGCAAACGTGTTAGCACACAACAATAAGTGGATGCTGGTTACCTGTGTTATCAATCCTCAAAACATTGAATCTGTGGCTGCCGAATATTGGCAAGGGATACATATTAACGGTGAATTGATGGATTCCTCAACTGTTAGGATATCTGCAATACACACGGGAAATAATAGTATCCACATGAACAAAGGGTGCCATTTTAGAATTGGTTGTAGGCATCAATTAGATTCAAATTCATTTTATCAAGGAGCTATGGATAATTTTCAAGTGCACGCTAATTTGATAGGAAATGGGGGACTAAAAACATTTACATGCAATAAAAATGCTTTGTTATCCAACCCTGTCTTGTATTATGGAATGAACGAAGGATTAGGCATAACTGCTGCAGACTCAAGCACTAGTAAAGCAAACGGTTTTATTCAGAACGCAACTTGGACTCAAGGAGCGATAAACCCAAATAATAAATTGCCTTTGTTATCTTTTACCGATACAACGGAGTCACCTTCTTTGGGTGCAAAATTTACCAATACCAGTACAAATGCATCTACCTTCAAATGGACTTTTGGTGATGGCGATTCAAGTACAAACACCAGCGTTTATCATGCATTTCCTTATCCAGATACCTTTAGAGTTTGTTTAGACGGAAGTAATAGCTGTCAGTTAAAAGGAGTACAAGTTTGTAAGGATATTATTATTGTGTGTCCCGATACTGATGCAAAGTATACGTACAATGTGGCTGGAAAAAAGGTGATATTCGAAGCACTTAAAGGCGAAAAATATACGTACGCTTGGAATTTTGGTGACGGTAAATACACGCAGCCAGCTGAAAACGAAGACAAACAAGTTTATACTTTTTCAGATACAGGAACTTACACCGTTTGCGTTGCAGCTCGCAGTCCATGCGGAAGAGATACTTCTTTTAAGGAAATAAAAATAGAGGCTGTAACCAATGTCTCTAATCCTGACGAAGAAAATGCTGACTTTAGTGTTTTTCCAAACCCAGCAAAAGAACAGGTAATAGTAAACTGTTTAGCAGGAGGTGGGATTCAAATTAGTCTAATTGATATTGGCGGTAAAGTTCATTATAAGGAAACAAGTAACTCAAGCTCAGTTTCAATTTCAGTAAAAGATTTTGAAAGTGGACTGTATTTTATTGAAGCTAAAGGCGAGAATATGCATCAAATACATAAGCTATTCATACAATAAAAAGTAGTTTAGTTTCAATAATTAAAATTATGCGACGAACGTTTTTCTTTTTTCTGTGGGTATTTATTATTATCCAATTCTTTAGAGTAGAATACACCAACCCTGAGTTCAAGCCAGAAAACGATTTGATTCATCTCATGAATCCACCAGAAAAGATTGCTAACATTCTGAATAACAGGTGTTACGATTGTTACTCGCATCAAACCGTTTACCCTTGGTACTCACAAGTTGCCCCTTTTAGTTGGTGGATTGCACACCATGTAGAAGAGGGAAGACGTCATTTCAATTTTTCTAAGTGGAACGAGTTGTCTGAAAAGAAACTCGAGAAATTTGCGGAAGAAGTGGAGTACGAAATCAATGAAGGAGAAATGCCTTTACCTGAATATACCTGGACACATTTGCGTGCTGCACTGACCGATGAAGATAAGCAAATTATGATGGCATGGCTAAATGATGTAGGCTATTAATCTCGGTTTACTTTGGCTGAACGAAAGTTAGTATTTCTTACTACACAGTTGCCTTTTCCGCCCAATAGTGGAGGCACAATAAAGTCTTATCGATTAATTGAATTTTTTGCTCAGCATTTCGATTTGGTTTTGTTCACCCTACTCAAAAACGAAGATGCTGAACACTTAGAACAGTTCAGAAATCAATTCCCTGGTATTAAAATTATTAGCCACAAGCAGCAGATGAATCGCTCTGCAATGAATTACTTAAAAAGCTTTTTCGCAAACAAAACCCTTAACGAATACCGCAATTGGAGTTCATCATTTTTTTTAAAAGTGTCTGCGGAACTTAACTCGAATACATTGGTTTTTGCAGATCACTTTGAGATGTATCAATACCTACCAAAAGACTTTAACGGTAAAGTTGTATTGCACGAACATAATGCAGAGTGGATGTTGTGGGAACGGTTTGCTGCTATAGAAACCAATCCAATTAAAAGAATTGTGTTGAAGTTAGAAGCCAGCAGAATCAAAAAGAAAGAAGTACAAGCTGCTCAAAATTCAACCTTAACATTTGCTGCTCCAAACGACAGAATTGCTTTAATAAATGCAGGAGTAGCTGGAAATAAAGTCAATGAAACCTATCACTTAGGAAATGATGAATTACTGAATTTGTCGCCTTTAATATTTGATGAAAATCAAGAAGTGATTTTATTCTTAGGTACATTATCATGGGAGGCAAATATTGATGGACTAGTTTATTTTCTAGAGGAGGTATTTCCAATAATTCTAGAACATAAGCCGAATACAATTTTCAATATTGTTGGCAAGAACCCCGATAAGCGTATTCGCGACGCAGCCGAAAAATTTGTCATTCAGGTAGTTTTTAAAGGATTTGTGCCGAGTATTGAAGATGCATTTTCTGGAGCCAAAGTATTTGTATTGCCCTTGCGTTTTGGCAGCGGCATGAAAGTGAAGTTTCTCGACGCTATGTACAGAGGTCTGCCTATTGTTTCAACCACAATTGGCGCTGAGAGTATTGATGTAGAAAATGGGAGGGAGGCATCAATTACTGATGATCCAAAGGAGTTTGCTGCAGCTGTAATTGAGTTACTTGAGCACAAAAAAAAATGGGAGCATTACTCCCATTCTCAAAGAATTCTAGCAAAAGAAAAATACACTTGGAAAGCTCATTTAGAGCAAATTCATCAAGCGCTTTTGCGAACTTGATATCACTGAACCAAACCTCCTAGTATCGTTTCATTTCGGGTGACCGACCTCTTGGGAGGTTGTATCGAGAAATTTTATTAAAAACCGCTTTATCTATTGCTTAATTAGAGTCGTTCGTATCGTTTCTCCAATTGCGTTTTCAATAGCAACCAAGTAAGTACCTGGGTTCAATGCAGAAATATTTACAGTAGTTTCTTGCTCTTTAGCAAGCTCTTTTTCTAACAAAATCTTACCCGATAGATCAAAAACTGTAAGGGCAGTTATAGCATCACCTTTTACGGTAATTACGCCGTTTGAAGGATTGGGATATATAGAAATACCTGAATTCAATGCTTCTTTGACCGATAACGTTTTATCAAAATCAAACTCTGCTGATACTTCACTAGTACAACCTCCAACAGTAACTGAGGCTCTGTACAAACCCGAGCGCAAAGGTTTATAGGTTTGTTTTGTTTCGCCCACAATAGGACCGTCTTTATCGTACCATTGGTAGCTAGCTCCAGCAGATGCTGATAATTCTCCATTTGCTTGGGTAATTGTTGGAGGAGCGGGCAGTGCTGTAACATTCATAGTATCGGTAGCGGTGTTTTTACAACCAGTGGTTCTATCGGTATAGTTGTACTGAACAGGAAAAGCACCAACCCCTGAACTTTTAGGGTTGAAGTTAAACCCGCTAACGCCAGTTCCACTAAAAACTCCTCCTGTTGGGTTTGCTCCGTTTATCGGGAATTGATCTGCTCCTTCACAAACTCGATTCTTTGGAAACTTAAAGCTCACGGTAGGTAAAGCCACCACACTCACAGTTTGGCTAGCAGTATCCGTACAGTTATTATTATCAACATAGATATAAGATACCTTATGATTTCCTACACCAGTCGCAACAGCATCAAAGCTTGAGTTTGTAGCTCCATTTACAAAGTAGTTTCCTCCAGCAGGTAATCCTCCTGACAAGCTAAATGCACCACTATCTGCGCAAACAGGACCAAAAGGGTCTAGTGTTACGGTAGGTAAAGGATGTACCTTTAATATTTGAGATGCAGTATCGGCGCAGCCGTTTGCTCCTGTGTATCTATACACTATTTTGTGGTCGCCTGCACCTGCATTTGCTGTTACGAACAAAGGTCCTGAAATATTTGAGTTTTCATATTTTCCTCCTGCGGGCATCCCACCAGAAAGCGTATGAAATTTATGATTACTAAAGCAAATAGGTGTAAATGCACTTAAAGACACATTCGGTTTTTGCCCAACGGTCAATACGAACGAGTTTGATGTATCTGTACAACCATTAAATGAAATGGTAAGCTCGTATTTTCCGGCTTGGTGAACTTTTAATTTGTTTGTGGTATCATTTGTAAGTGCTTGACCATCTTTATACCATTGGTAGGAGAAACCAGAGGTTGTGTTTTCCAGTTCTAAAGAATCGCCTATGCAAACACCGCCAGTTGAGTCCTTATGAATGGATTTGTTGGTTGCAAATGTCAAAAGGTATTCACCAGCATTTTTAGCAGTTAAAGCTAAGTTGGTGTTACTTTGAGAGGCGTTTCCAGCTGTCCAGGTTCGTACACTATTATTGGTTCGGGTTGCTAAGTCAACAAAACACGATGCGTTTGATTTATAAAAAGAATTGTCTAAAAAGTAATAATTCACATTTGATCTTGGATTTGATCCACCAACATAGTGGACTCCACAATATCTTGAAGTATCTTGATTGTTTGAACTGGCAGGGAAAGTTGTTGCATTCGATTTTCCATTAATTCGGTATACGTGCACCGCAGTTGGATTACCAGAAATACTCGAAAGTCGAATAGAATCTCCATCGGGGTGCGATAAATAAATGCTTGCAGGTGAACCATAGTTGTGTACACTTTCATTGCCAATTGGGGCAGAAGAAAACTGTTTTACAGGGCTACTTCTTAATGTACCCGTATGTCCTTTACCTGAATGGTCGGTTAAGTTGCCCGATGCTTTATCCATTTTCCAGTATCCCTCTAGCGCAGAGTAGTTAGGGTGCGAGCTGTTTATGCTTTTACACATATAATCTCTTATGGTTGCTTGAGATAAAGCAGCTTTAAACACGCTTACTTCATCAATCTGACCATCTAAAATTCTACTATCGGCATAATTTCTTCCAATTTCAAATATGTTATTAGAAGTGATTGTTCCAGTTTGAGCACGAGTAGCGTCTAGCACACCATCGATGTATATTTTCATAGAAGCACCATCATAAGTTGCAGCAATATGATACCATTTATTTGCAGTTAACCTGCTTACAGAAGCTAGTTTGTAGTGAGTTCTGTTTATATATAAAACAAACTGCACTTGCTGCGCAGAAATACCACCATCCCCCAGTCTTAACATAGCTTGCGCTCCAGATTTTTCGGTTCCGAACAATGAGGAAATATAGGGCTGAGCACTCTTAAACGCATCCACTTTAACCCATCCTTGTAAGGTAAGAGTACTGGTGCTAAGATTAACGAATCCACAATCAACATAACTGGTTGAACCATTAAAGTCCAACATTCTGCCAGAGCCTTGACTAAAAGCTGAGTGGTTGAGAAAAGCTAGGGTTAATAAAATAAAGAGTGTACGCATGACTTGAAATATTTAGTTCCAAATCTACGCATTGTTTTTCGGTCATCCGCTATCCGCCGTCCAATATCCGACATCTGACATCGGATATCGGACGTCTATTGTCAGTTGTCTAAAACTTAATACAATGCAGCTCTTTGCTCTATAAAACGTTCGTCTGCGCTAAACTCATCGTAGGTCATTTCTTTATCGATGTAACCTTTGGGGCCAATTTCAATAATCCTATTCGCTACCGTTTGAGTAAAGGTATGGTCATGAGAAGTAAATATTACCGTACCAGGAAAATCTTGCAATGCGTTGTTCAATGCCTGTATAGATTCCAAATCTAAGTGGTTGGTAGGTTCGTCAAGAATGAGCAAGTTACCTTGAGCCAACATCATTTTTGAAAGCATACAACGTACTTTTTCACCCCCAGAAAGGACATTTACGCTCTTAAGCGATTCTTCACCAGTAAACAACATTTTACCTAGAAAGCCACGAATGTAAACATCGTCTTTTTCGCCCGGAGAATATTCTCTTAGCCAATCTATTAGACTGTCTTTAGTTTTAAAAAACTCTTCGTTTTCGTTGGGTAAAAATCCAGTAGTAATGGTTTGTCCAAACTTGAACTCACCGCCGCTTGCTTTTGCTTCGTTTACCAAAATCTGGAATAAAGTAGTGATTGCCAGTCCATTCTTAGATAAAAAGGCAACTTTATCGCCTTTGTTTAATTGAAACGAAACTTTATCAAATAGAACCTCGTCTCCGCGTTTTGCAGAAAGCTGATCAACTTCTAAAATCTGGTTTCCAGCTTCACGCAATTGAGTAAAAATAATTGCAGGGTATTTACGACTGCTCGGCTGAATCTCGTCTAGGTTGATTTTATCCAAAAGCTTTTTACGACTAGTTGCCTGCTTACTTTTAGAAGCATTGGCACTAAAACGCTGAATAAACTCTTGCAATTCTTTCTTTTTAGCTTCGGCTTTTTTGTTTGCCGCTGAACGCTGTTGCAAAGCCAATTGACTCGATTGATACCAGAACGTATAGTTACCCGTATAAGTCGTTAGTTTTTTGAAATCGATATCCACAATGTTGGTACAAACGGTATCCAAGAAGTGTCTATCGTGTGAAACTACAATTACCGTATTTCTGAAATCCAATAAAAAATCTTCTAACCAGCTGATGGTTTTTAAATCCAAGTCGTTGGTAGGTTCATCTAATATCAACACATCTGGATTCCCAAAAAGTGCTTGTGCCAATAGGATTCTAACCTTTTGGTTACCACTCAAATCTTTTAGTAATGTATAATGCTCACTTTCGTCAATACCCAAGCCCGATAGGAGAGAGGCCGCATCGCTTTCGGCGTTCCAGCCATCCATTTCAGCAAATTCTGCCTCCAATTCTGATGCACGCATTCCGTCTTCTTCACTAAAATCCGGCTTAGCGTATATGGCATCTTTTTCTTCCATTATTTTCCAAAGCTCAGCATGTCCTTGCATAACAGTGTGCAATGCACTGGTTTCATCAAACTCAAAGTGGTTCTGTTTTAAAACTGCCAAACGTTTTCCCGGTTCTAGGTTTATCTGACCAGTATTTGGGCTAATTTCTCCCGTAAGGATTTTAAGAAAAGTAGATTTTCCAGCTCCATTAGCGCCAATCACGCCATAGCAACTATCACCATGAAACTTGATGTTTACATCGTCAAATAATACTCTTTTTCCAAACTGAAGGGATACGTTTTGTGCTTCTAACATGCTATCGTTTTTTGGGGCTGCAAAAGTATTTGTTTTTCCAGAGCGGCATTGCTTTTATCCGCTTCTTGTTGAGCTAAATTATTAGATACTTTTGACGCTTATTATTCAACAACTAGAGACATATTTTTATGAAAACTGCAGAAATCGTTACAGAAAAAGGAACCATGAAAGTGGAGTTTTACGAAAAGGATGCACCAAACACGGTAGCTAATTTTTTAAAACTAAGTGAAGAAGGTTATTACGATGGATTGACTTTCCATAGAGTAATTCCTGATTTTGTGATACAAGGTGGTTGCCCAGACGGTACGGGTGCTGGTGGCCCAGGTTATAGCATCGATTGCGAATTAGATGGTGATAACCAATACCACGACAGAGGAGTTTTGAGTATGGCCCACGCTGGAAGAAACACAGGTGGTTCGCAGTTTTTTATCTGTCACAGCAGAAACAACACCTCCCACTTAGACAGAAACCATACTTGCTTCGGAAAAGTAGTGGAAGGTCTTGACGTGATTGATGATATCAGACAAGGAGATAAAATTCTTAAGGTGAACGTGCTGTAATTATAACAGCATTTTAAGGCATTGTTCAAATTTTAGTTGAACATCACCCAACAGATCTTGTCATATTACGTGGGTATAACTAGAAGGGGAGAATATCTGCATTTTTTCGGTGGATACATCCAACGAAATTGAAAACAACATGGTTGAAACAATGCACAAAGCTGCTCAATACCTGCAGGTAGCAGCTCAATCAAATCAAAACGCAACAGAAGGTGCCAAAGAAGTAGCGCTGAGTTGGGTAAAGAAAAAAAGCAGTTTAGTTACGGCTGATTTAAATGATCATGGTATTCGCCTAGCCGTAAACTATAAGCGTTACGCCATTGAAATCTTAACTGAAGACGAATTGTTGGATGCTGTATCTTTAACTGGCGAATCGCATTTATTTATCTGTAACTGGATTAGTGAAGGACTGAGAAGATATGGTGTGAAGGCTCCTTATTCCTTCAAATTAGATTACAGCTTACCTTATGAGAATCAGTTAGACAATCATTTTCAATTTCCAGCTCCTAACGCAGATAAACTGCAAGAGTTAATTGACCACAGAAACATTTGCAACGACGCGCTGATCAATGTGTTATCTGAAAGAAAAGACGCAACTGCAATCAAAGTTTATCCAATACATTTTGATACACATGCTAGCATTGAGGTAGAAGAAGGTGAGGACGGGTTGTCTAAGTGGATTAATGTTGGGTTAAGTATTCCCGATGCGCAAACCGATGATTTTTTCTTTTATGCGGAAGTTTTTTCTAAACAGGGCGAAATTGATTTGTCGGGATTAGACGAAGATGCATTGAGTAGCGGAGAATGGTACAACGAGGGTTGGATAGGCGCCAGACTTATGGCAACCGATATTAACACTACAGAAGCAGCAACATTTTTTGACGAAGCGATTCAAGAATTGGTGTTGGTGTTAAGGTAGTTGCTTAACAAAACACCCCAATCACTTTTCCAGTTAATTCACTTCCAAGCAACGGATTATTTTCCGATGAACTTTCGTTATTGGTTTTGTCAAAAGTCCATTTTTCTATTGGGTCGAATAGAGTAAAGTTAGCAGTTGCCCCCTCATATAGCTTTGGTGTTTCCATGCCTAACACACGGTATGGGCGAATTCCCAGACTATTGATAAGCGTATCTAAATCCAGTTCTTTTGCAAAGGTATTGAGCGCAGCAAAAACCACTTGAATCCCATTGATACCATAGCTTGCATTTTCAAATTCGCAATCTTTTCGTTCAATGTTTTGCGGTTGGTGATTGGAAGTTATGGTATCAATTTGACCTTCTTTTAAAGCCTTTATCAATCCCTTTCTGTCTGCTTCTGTTCTAATTGGCGGGTTCACTTTGTAATTGCTATCAAAGGTTTTAAGCACACTATCGTTATAGATTAAATGATACCAAGCAACAGAAGCGCTTATGTTGTCATCCTTCTTTTTAGCCTTACCAATGAGTTTAGCACTTTCAGCAGAGCTCAAGTCACTAAAGTGAAGTTTACCTCCTGCATAAGTTTGGATTTGCAAATCGCGAGAAACCACTAGCTCTTCTGATAAATGTGGAATTCCTTTTAATCCAAGATAAGTTGAGTGCTCTCCTTCGTTTACATTTCCTTTCCCATTTAAATCTGGGTTTGTTGGAAAACTGTATAGCAATCCTCCAAAATTTTGCACATACTGTTGAAGTAACAACTGAAATTTGG
>CBFICO010000036.1:0-20746 GCA_965661115.1 Salibacteraceae bacterium | reverse complement strand
TGGGCACGTTTTCTCTGGCGAAGGATATGCTACAGCTTATTACGGATACATGTGGGCCGATGTACTTACTTCTGATGCTAGCGAAGCTTTTGCTGAAGCACCCAATGGCTTTTACGATAAAGAATTGGCGGCCAAAGCAGTTAAATATTTATTTGCTCCTAGAAACGCCATTGATCCGGCGGAGGCGTACAGATTATTTAGAGGAAGAGATGCTAAAATTGATGCGTTAATGCGTGACAGAGGTTTCCCGGTTCCTGAATAAAAGCTTTTGAAATATGAAATTTTTATTATTCTTTCTTTCGTTGAGTTTTTTGGGAGCGTGTGCCCCAAAATGTCAACAATGCGTTAAACAAGATTTAGGACCTGGCACTAGTAGCGAGGTTATGGAGATTTGCGACGATTAAGAAGCTACTAGTATAGAAAACCTGGGCACGAGTAACGGCGGTGCCGAGGTATGGAATTGTCAGTAAAAGTTATTTAGCTACCTTTTCCACTATCAGCCCAACATCCATAACCGGAAATAAATGTTTATCTCCGTTGTTGGTAGCTAAAGTAAAGTTGTGCGTTCCTGCGGCTAATTGTGTAGCTTCTTGCACCAAATGCTTGCTATCCCAAATATCATAGCCTGGTTCTCCTAAATAATCTCCTTTATCGTCTCTAATTTTTAAATCGTATGGAGCTACATTTTCTTCACCGTTCGGAGGTAAATGCACCAATTGAACCGGTGCAATATCCTTGGCATATCCTGTGGCGTATCTAAATGTTACGTACACATTATACTCCCCTGCTTCTTTAATATCTACCGAAAAATTCTTGGAATCTTCTTTCTTCCATTGCAGTCCTTCACCAGTTTCAAAATGTTCGTTGTAAACCTCGTTTGGATTACATCCTACCAAAAGAAAACCAATCAATCCAATTAATAAATACCGTGTCATACCTAATGTTTTGAAATTCAAATAACTATGCATTAACCAGATATACATAGATTATTGCGATAATAAATTAACAATTTTGAAAATATACTACTTTTACCGCTTAAATTATTATGATATGAAACAAGGTTTACGATTTGTTGCAGTGATTGCTTTAGCACTGTCTATTCAAATTTCATTAAACGCCCAAGAGCCAACTGTTCCAGAACATGAAAAGAAAGTTTACATCAACGATGGAAACACTTACGTTCAAAAAGGATTACCTCTTTATTTCAAATTCTCTACTTCGCCTGGTGGTCAAATGTATGACCTAACCAGCAAAACAAGTTCTAAGTATGCAAACCCAATGTACTTAGATACTGAAGGGATAAATTACATGAGAAGCCGATATGCGGTTGATCCTGCAACTGGAAAAACAGTATCTCCACAGCAAGAAGTTATGTATGAATTGTACGCTGATGGTTTAGCGCCTGTAACCCGTTTAAAATACGATGGTGCTCCACGATACAGAAGTGATAGATTGTATTTTGGAAAAGGATTGACTTTTTCTTTAACGTCAAAAGACGGCGTTTCTGGTGTAGAAAAAATTCATTACGCTTTAAACTCTGCTAGCTGGTCAGATTACAGTGCTACTACAAATTTAGATCAAGAAGGAGAGTTTTCTCTTTATTGGTACGCACACGATAATGTTGGAAATGCAGAGGCAAGAAAAGGCGACAAATTTGTTGTTGATTTATCTGCTCCAAGTTCAAACCACACGATAGTTGGTATTGTTTACAACGGAAACATTATTGCGCCAAGTACAAAGTTCAACTTATCAAAATCTGATAACTTATCTGGCGTAAAGCGCACCAAGTTCAGTTTTGACAATAGAGATGAAAATGTTTACGGTGGCAATTTTGGAGTTTTCTACCTAAACGATGGAGAACATACATTGTACTACTACTCTGAGGATAACGTAAAGAACGTTGAAGAAAAACAAGCTTTCCAGTTCTATTTGGATAAAATTCCACCAGTAGTTACGCACACCATTAACGGTGACCAGTACAAAGCTCCAAATGGAGTAACTTACGTTTCAAACAGAACTACGTTAAGTCTTTCAGCTACTGATAACAAAGCAGGTGTAAACAAAATTTACCACCGAACTGACGGAAAAGAGCGTTTTGATTACAGCTCTGAAATTAGCTTCCCAGATATAAAAGGTTCACACTCTGTTAAGTACGATGCAACGGACAACGTGCAAAACTTATCTCCAAATAAGTATTGTAACATTTACATGGACAACGTAATGCCAATGACGGGTATTAAATATGGTTCACCACAGTTTTTTGCAAGAGATACATTGTTTATCAATAAAAACACTGCAATCAAATTATTCGCAAAAGATTACGAATCAGGCGTTCAAAAAACAGAATACCAAGTTGATGATTCTGGTTATAAAAGCTACAGCGAGTTTACTATTCCAAATGATGGTTACCACACCATTTCGTTTAAAACCACTGACAATGTAAACAACGAAGAGTCTGAAAAGACTTCAAACTGTTTTGTAGATAACGTGGCTCCAGAGGTTTATAACAATTTTAGTATTCAACCAATTGGAACAAAAAAGGATTTAAAAGTATATCCTAATTACACTAGAATTTACCTAGGTGCAACAGATGATCATGTGGGAACAGAAACTATTATGTACAGCATAAACGACGCTCCTATGTCTTTATACTCTTCTGCTCAAACACTTGATATTTCTGAAAGAAACCGTTTCCTTAAGAAAAAAGTAAAGTACACCGTAAAAGTTGTTGCTAAAGATAAACTAGGTAACACTTCTGAAAAAACTATAGAGTTTTACGTTGGTTTAGAAAGTGACTAACTAGAATAAGTACATTAATAGTTAAGACCTCCTCTGCTGGTGCATTGGAGGTTTTTTTTTCGATACCACCGAATCTTGATGAATAAAAAAAAGCTTTATAAAAAAATAAAATCTGAAATTCTTCTTACCAAAGAGAAAATTGCGGAATTAAAAGAACTGACAAAACCTATTGCTCCCGAAAATGCAATAGGCAGGGTTAGTAGAATGGATGCGATAAACAACAAATCGGTTAACGAAAGAACCTTACGTCAAATGGAGTTTAAACTGCAGAAATTAACTTTAGCATTAGACAGTATTGACCAGCATAATTTCGGAATTTGCAGAAGATGTGGAAACACAATACAGGAGGGTCGCTTAATGCTTATGCCAGAAAATACTTTGTGTGTTCGGTGTGCGAGTTAGTTACAAATTGAAACTTTGCAGGTTCCATTTATGAAGTTATCCTCGTTATAACGAGCGTCAATTTTTAGCTCAACTGTTGGCGAGCCACTTGTACTATCAATTTTTACAACCTGAACAGCACCTTCAGAAGCAATTAAATTATTGGTAGCTTCAACATCAAACAAGGTAATAGTATGGCTGTCTTCTGTTGCGGAAAAAGATAAATTCAGTTCAAAAATCTCCTCCTTTTTAGGTATAGAAAACAGCACTCGGTCTTCATCTGGAAATATCCTGCAAATATTCGAGTCCGTTTCGGTGTAGAGGTTTATACTAAACTTGGTGCTATCGCCAAAAGAATGGTTCTTTGCTGCACCTGCAATAAAACGCCATTCTTTACCCTCAATTTTTCCTTGAAGGTTCTGACTCTTAAATTCATAGGAAAGTGCTGTTGGTGCAGGGGTAGTTTCAACTACTTCGGGTTCTGGCTCTTCATCTTTTTTGCAGGAAGAAGCACTTATAAAAAGAACAAAAACGAAGAGCCAATAACGCATATTTATTTGTTTTTTACCGCTTTAAGTGTGTTTTGTAGTAACGATGCGATAGTCATCGGACCTACTCCACCTGGCACTGGAGAAATTGCTGAACATTTTGGTGCTACTTCATCATAAAGCACATCACCCACTAGTCTGAAACCAGATTTTTTACTTGCATCTTCAATTCTATGAATACCTACATCCACTACTACTACTCCATCTTTAACCATATCGCCTGTCAAGAAATTAGGTTTTCCTAAAGCCACAATTATAATATCGGCTGATAGACAAACTTCTTTTAAGTTTTTGGTTCTACTGTGGGTGAGCGTAACTGTGGCGTTACCTGGTTGTGTATTCCTCGACATTAAAATAGACATAGGAGTACCAACAATATTGCTTCTACCAATTACCACACAGTGCTTTCCAGAAGTTTCAATATTGTACCTGCCCAACATTTCCATAACTCCGTTTGGAGTGGCTGGTAAAAACGTAGGTAATCCTAAAGACATTCTTCCTACATTTTCTGGGTGAAAACCATCAACATCTTTTTCTGGAGCCACACGCAGCGTTACCTTATCCTCATCAATGTGCTTTGGTAATGGCAATTGCACTATAAAACCATCAATATCTGAGTTGGTATTCAAATCGTCAATGGTTTTCATCAATTCTTCTTCAGAAGTTTCGGCTGGCATGCGAATAAGCGTACTTTCAAAACCCACCTTTTCGCAAGCTTTAACTTTGGCATTAACGTAGGTCTGACTTGCACCATCATCACCAACCAATACCGCTGCTAAGTGCGGCACTTTTTTACCTGCTTTTTTTAGGTTTTCTACTTCTTCAGCAATTTCTTCTTTAATTGCCGCTGATGTTGCTTTTCCGTCTAATAATACCATAATGCTAATTATTTATTCTACATTCCTCTACCCGGCATTCCTCCTTTTAAACCTGCCATCATACGAGACATGTTGTTCTTATTTCCCATCAGCTTCATCACCTTTCTGGTTTCCGAAAACTGTTTAATAAGCTTATTTACTTCTTGCACTTCTACGCCGCTTCCTTTGGCAATACGCTTTCTTCTGCTACCATTAATAATTGAAGGATTCTCGCGCTCTTCGTTGGTCATACTGTAAATCATAGCTTCAATTGGTGTAAACGCGTTATCGTCAATATCTACTCCTTTAAGTGCTTTACCCATACCGGGAATCATACCAGCTAAGTCTTTGAGGTTACCCATCTTCTTTACTTGCTGGATTTGCTTTAGAAAGTCGTTAAAGTTGAATTGATCTTTAGCTATCTTTTTGTGCAGCTTTCTAGCTTCTTCTTCGTCGAACTGCTCTTGGGCTTTTTCTACTAGCGACACAATATCGCCCATACCCAAAATTCTGTCGGCCATTCGTTTGGGATAGAATACATCCAATGCATCCATTTTTTCTCCCATACCCACAAATTTTATGGGCTTATCAACCACTCTTCGGATTGATAATGCAGCTCCACCACGCGTATCACCATCAAGTTTGGTAAGAATTACACCGTCAAAATCTAATCGCTCGTTAAATTCTTTAGCAGTATTAACAGCATCTTGCCCTGTCATGGCATCTACAACAAACAGAGTTTCTGCTGGATTAATTGCGCGTTTTATGTCTTCAATTTCACGCATCATTTGTTCGTCAACAGCCAAACGACCTGCAGTATCGACAATAACCACATTAAAACCATTGGCTTTTGCGTGTGCAAGTCCCTTTTGAGCTAAATCAACTGGGTTTTTATTCTCTTTATCGGAATAAACTTCTGCACCAACCTGCTCACCTACCACATGCAACTGGTCAACAGCAGCAGGACGATAAACATCACAAGCTACCAAAAGTGGCTTCTTTTTCTTTTTGGTTTTTAAGAATTGAGCCAGTTTTCCGGTATGGGTGGTTTTACCCGAACCTTGTAAGCCTGACATTAAAATTACGGTAAAGGCATTGCTCAAATTGAGTTCAACTTCTTCTGAGCCCATTAGTTTGGCTAATTCTTCTTGGGTAATCTTAACCATTAACTGCCCTGGAGAAACCGCGTTCAGGACGTTTTGACCCAATGCCTTTTGTTTTACTTCTTCGGTAAAAGTTTTGGCAACTTTGTAGTTAACGTCGGCATCTAAAAGAGCTCTTCGCACATCTTTTAGAGACTCTGCTACGTTTATTTCAGTTATTTGTCCTTGACCTTTAAGTATTTTAAAAGATCGCTCTAACCGTTCCGACAGATTTTCGAACATGTTTCTACTAATTTTTTACTTAATTTTAATGCGATTTTTAGGGTTCTCAAAAGTAGTATTTTATAGAGATTTTGTAGCCTAAGAAACAACTTGAAAGGTTATGGTGAGGAACGAGCAGGTTAGAGTGCTTATGGTGGACGACTAGTTTATTAGTAATCTGATAATGACCAAGAACCTAAACAATTTTGAAGGTATTGAAATTGAAACGTTTACCAACGGAAAAGAAATTAAAGACTACCTGAAGGCTACACCTGAAGAAACGGCCATTTTTTTGTTTCTTGATTTGAGAATGCCAGTAATGACTGGTTTTGAGTTTTTAGATTGGTACGAACAAAACCGTACGCATAAAAATCTAAAAATCTATGTAGTTAGTTCAACGCTAAAAAGCAACGAAATTGAACAAGCCAAGCACTATGGTTGCGTTGAAGATTTTATAGAAAAACCAATTACCGCAGACCGTTTACAGTCTATTTTACAACTACCTCTTAAAGACTAATTTACATTCGGCTTGGAGCCCGCACACCTAAAAGGCGTAAACAAAAAGCAATTACATCTCCCGTTTCGCGTGTTAGTTTAACTCTAAACGATTGAGCTCCTTTTTCTTCTGAAAAAATTGGCATAGATTGATAAAAGGAGTTGTATGCTTTTACTACTTCGTAGGTATAATTACAAACCACTGCAGGACTATAATTACTGGCAGCATCAGTAATTATTTCGGGAAGCTTTTGAATTAAACGCAATACTGTTTTTTCTTTTTCATCAAGCTCTATGTTTCCGAATTCAACGTTTTCTACTTCCGCTGCTCTGCGCAAAATTGCATGTATTCTGGCGTGTGTGTATTGAATAAATGGGCCTGTATTTCCGTTAAAGTCGATGGACTCTTTTGGATCAAACAACATACTTTTTTTAGGGTCAACTTTCAGCATGTAGTACTTCAAGGCAGCCATACCAATCACCTCGTATAGTGCTTCTTTTTCTGGTTCCGATAAATCTTCAAGTTTGCCTAATTCTTCCGTAGTTTCTTTGGCTTTTTGGAACATTTCTTCCATCAAATCATCTGCATCTACTACCGTACCTTCACGAGATTTCATTTTTCCAGAGGGTAAATCTACCATCCCATACGAAAGGTGATAGCAATTAGATGCCCAATCATGCCCTAACTTCTCTAATATCTTAAACAAGACTTTAAAGTGATAATCCTGTTCGTTACCAACAGTATAAATTAGCTGACTAATATTTGGGTAATCATTTAATCGCAACAAGGCAGTGCCAATGTCTTGCGTCATGTAAACCGAAGTTCCGTCTGCTCTTATAACCAATTTATGATCTAAACCCTCTTCCGTTAAATCACACCAAACAGAACCATCTTCTTTACGGTAAAAAATACCGTTTTCAATATTTTTTTCTACTATCTCTTTTCCAAAAAGATAGGTGTTCGATTCGTAATAAAGTTTGTCGAAATCAACTCCAAGTCGCTTGTAGGTATCGTCAAATCCTTCATAAACCCATGCGTTCATTTTTTTCCAAAGCTCAACTACTTCAGCATCACCAGCCTCCCATTTCTTCAGCATTTCTTGAGCTTCAATCAGAATAGGTGCTTTAGTTTTTGCCTCGTCTTCAGGCATTCCCGAATCAACAAGCTCTTTTATTTCGTCTTTGAATGCCTTATCAAAAGCCACATAATATTTTCCAACTAATTTATCTCCCTTAAGGCCCGAGCTTTGCGGGGTTTCTTCATTGCCAAACTTTTGCCAAGCCAGCATGGATTTACAAATGTGAATCCCTCTATCGTTTATAATTTGAGTTTTATGTACCGTGTTACCTGCTGCTTTAAGAATCTCACTGACAGAATAACCCAATAAATTATTTCGGATATGCCCCAAATGCAGCGGTTTATTGGTATTTGGTGAAGAATATTCCACCATGAGCTCATTGTTCGCTGTTTTATCCAATCGATTTTCAATTGCAGATAATTCACTAATCCATTTCAACCAATAGGCCACTGACAAAGAAATATTTAAGAAGCCTTTAACTACATTGAATTTTTCAATATCCGTAACCTGTTCAACTAAAAGCTCACCTAATCGCTGACCAACTTCTTCTGGCTTTTTCTTTGCCAACCTCACCAGCGGAAAAACAACCAAAGTAAAATCACCTTCAAATTCTTTTCTAGTCTGCTGAATCTGAATGTTTTTAAGCTCGGGAAGCACTCCATATTCATGCTGAAACACCTCACAAATCTTGTTTTCTATTCCGCCAATCATATCTGTTTTTTGAGGCTGCAAATTTAACCATGTGTTTAACAACCAAGCAAGAGCTTTTACCTTTCGTTTAAAACTCACGGAGTAAAGCAAAAATTGTCAATAAATCTTAAGTTCAATTGGCTATTAAACTTTAGTTTTACGGGTCTAAATTTTCTAGTGCCGAACTCCCCCATAAATAACGCTTCTAAGTCTGTTCTAGTTATTGCAATTAGCTTAATAGTGGCCAGTTGTTCAGACTTTAAAGAAAGAGTTACTGGTAACAGAATTAATCAAGGCACAATTACTTACAACGTTAGTTATCCTTACCTAGATTCAAATGATATTGGATTGAACTTACTTCCAAATCAGATGACCTTGATCTTTAGAGGCGACCAATACAAAACGGAATCTGTTGGAGGAATGGGTTTGTTTTCTGCCGGATTTGTGTCCCACAACAAAGACAAAACGGTAGATCATTACATGAAAGTAATTAGCTCTAAGTATGTGTCTAGATTCACTCCAAAAGGATTAAAGCATTTCTTTCATAATTTCCCTAGCTATCGACTTGAAAAACTAGACACGAACAAGAAAATTGCGGGATATAACTGTGAAGCTACCCGAGTTGTTTTTTACAACAACGTAGTTTCAGATTACCTAATTTGGCATACAAAAGAAATAGACATTGAAGATTTTACTTGGTGTTCGCCTTTTCCTACAATTGACGGAGTATTAATGGAATACAAAGTTCAACAAGAAGGACTTGTTTTAGATTTTAAAGCCTCAGCCGTAACTAAAGACTCAATAAGTATGGAGCAATTTAAAGTTCCACTCGATTACACTATCGTTTCCAACAATACGTTCATCCGAAAAATTGAAGAAGCTTTCGTAAGTTTCGATTACTAGTTTTTACACTTTTTCATGTTTATAAATCGTACTTGAATAGGTCTGTATTTCAGGGCTTCAGAGTGGTGATTTGTTACTTTTGATAACTTACGTAGAGCGCATTAATGGCCAAAAACTCAAAAGAAACTAAAAAGCAAAAGGAAGGATTTTTCAAACGAATAAACCCTCTTCCAAAAATCATAAAGGGTGCGCAGAATGAGAAGTTCAAAACCATTTCGGGATTAGTTCTTATTCTATCGTCCTTTTATCTGCTTATTGCGTTTATTTCTTTTCTGTTTACTTGGAAACAAGACCAAGATCTGCTGTTTGGTTCATGGTCAAACTTATTGCTCGACCCAGAGGTTCAAGTCAGTAATTGGCTTGGAAAATTTGGCGCTATTGCATCTCAACTATTTATCAACGAAACATTTGGACTAGCATCATTTCTTATTGTGATCATTTTCTTTTTGTTAGGAGTTAAGATTTGGCTCAATATCAGTCTTTTACCATTAGCGAGAACCATTAAGAACGCCCTTTTCATTACCATTTGGATTAGTGCTACTCTCGCCTATGCTGTAGATACAGATTATCTATTTGCAGGTGGAGCAACGGGGTTTCATGTTAACGAATGGTTGCAAAGTGTTTTGGGCTCGGCGGGTACAGCTCTACTACTCTTCTTTTCTCTGATAATATATTTTATCGTTTCATTTAACTTCTCAATTAAAGCAACATGGGCTAAGGCTAAAAAACTCCTCTTAATGATTCTTCCCAATCCAAAAGAAGAAACTCATGAAGAGGGTGACGAAGCTGAAAGTGTTGATTTGTCAACTGGCTCATTTGAAAATATAAACCCAGAAAACCTAGAAAAGGAATTGGAGGAGAAACCTGCAAACACGTTGTTTTACAATGAAGATCAATCCGAATCTGACTCAGAGGAGTTAGAAAAAGCAACGGAAATTCAGCTAGAGTCAGAGGGTAATGATACTTCTAAAGAAGAATACGCTAATGCATCTCCAGAGAAAATTGACGAATTAGAAGTTACCCTTCCCAAAAAAGAAGAAACAGCTGCATCTGAAGAGGATACTAGCGGGGTAGCTGATGATTTGGGTATGGAAGTAGCCGTTGCGGAAAGTAACGAAGAAGTGCTTTCGGATAAAGATGTAAACAAGCTAGTAAAGGAATACGGTGAGTACGACCCTACTTTAGACCTATCAAAATATGAGTTTCCTGGTCTTGGAATGTTAGAAAATCATGGAGATGGCGAGATTGAAGTAAATCGTGATGAGCTGGAAGCTAACAAAAACAACATTGTAAATACGCTCAGTAATTACAAAATTGAGATTGATAAAATTAGCGCCACAATTGGACCAACGGTTACGCTGTATGAAATTGTTCCAGCTCCGGGTGTACGTATTTCTAAAATCAAAAACCTAGAGGATGATATCGCACTAAGTTTAGCTGCTTTGGGTATTAGAATTATTGCGCCTATTCCGGGTAGAGGAACAATTGGTATAGAAGTACCAAATCAAAACCCTGGAGTGGTATCGATGAAAGCGGTAATTGCTAGCGATAAATTCCAAAATTCTAAAATGGAATTGCCGCTTGCCTTAGGTAAAACCATTAGCAACGAAACCTTTGTAACCGACCTAACCAAAATGCCTCACCTACTTATGGCGGGTGCTACAGGTCAAGGTAAATCGGTTGGATTAAACGCCATACTGGTTTCAATTCTGTACAAAAAACATCCTTCACAGGTTAAGTTTGTTTTGGTTGACCCCAAAAAGGTTGAACTTACTTTATTCAACAAAATAGAACGCCATTTCTTAGCTAAACTGCCAGGAGAAGAAGAAGCAATCATCACAGATACGTCAAAGGTTGTAGCAACACTAAATAGTCTTTGTATCGAAATGGATAACCGATACGAAATGCTGAAAGATGCTCAATGTAGAAACCTAAAAGAGTATAACAAGAAGTTTAAAGAGCGTAAACTCAACCCTGAAAACGGACACCGATTTTTACCTTATATAGTAGTGGTGGTTGATGAATTCGCCGACCTCATCATGACCGCAGGAAAAGAAGTTGAAACTCCTATTGCTCGATTGGCCCAGCTAGCTCGGGCAATTGGTATTCATTTGATAATTGCCACACAAAGACCTTCTGTAAATATTATTACGGGAACTATTAAGGCAAACTTCCCAAGTAGAATTGCTTTTAGAGTTACGGCTAAAATCGATTCTAGAACCATTTTGGACGCGGGAGGGGCAGATCAATTAATTGGACGTGGTGATATGCTATTTAGTAACGGTAACGATCTAATTCGTATTCAATGTGCATTTGTGGATACACCCGAAGTAGAAGAAATAACTGACTTTATCGGAAACCAACAAGGCTACCCCGATGCATTCATGTTACCTGAGTATGTTGGCGATACAGAAAGTAGTCAAGGAACTTTGGACGATGAAGACAGAGATGCGCTCTTTGAAGATGCCGCACGTGTAATCGTAATGCACCAGCAGGGATCTGCTTCGTTGTTGCAACGTAAGTTAAAATTGGGTTACAACAGAGCGGGACGAATCATAGACCAGTTAGAGTCTGCAGGTATAATTGGCCCTTTCAAAGGCTCAAAAGCAAGAGAGGTACTTATACCCGATGAAATGTCTTTGGAACAGTTATTGAACAGCGGAAATGAAGAATTATAAAACCCTTTAAAATGAAGAACTTAACACTATCAGTAATCGCAATTGCACTTGGATTTTTTGCCCAGGCTCAAAATCAAGATCAAGTTCCGAAAGACCCTGAAGCAAAAAAAATGTTGGATCAGCTTTCTGCTAAAACCAAATCTTACTCTACCATCTCTGCTAAGTTCGATTTTAATTTAAAAAACGAATCCGAAGGGTTAAACGAAACACAATCTGGAAACATTACACTTAAAGGCGATAAATACATTGTAGATATTGGCGAGCAGCAAGTAATAAGCAACGGTACTTTAGTGTGGACTTACTTAAAAGATGCTCAAGAAGTTCAAATTTCTGAAGTGGATGAAGACCACGAAGAATCTATGCTAAATCCAAAAACCATTTTTACGATGTACGAAAAAGGATTTAAGTATGTAAAAGATGAAGACAAGTCGATTGGTGGTGTTGCGGTTAACGTTATCAGAATGTACCCACTAAAGCCGGGTGAAAAACCTTTTCATACGGTGATTTTAAATGTGGACAAAAACAAAATGCAAATTCAAAGCATTGAAATAAAATCTAAAGACGGAAATATCTTTACTTATACCATTAAAGATTTTGTTGGAAATAAAGATTTCCCAGATTCGAAATTCGAGTTTAAAACTCCAGCGGGAGTTGAAGAAATAGACTTGCGATAAGTAGGTTTATTTTTTTAAAACCCAATCTACTCCTTTTCGAAGTAAATCTAAAGTAGCCTGTTCTGGGCTATTTTTTTGCGCTTGAAAATTGTAAGGCCAGCTTGCGTGAGTTGGTAACGACATGAGAATGGATTCAATTCTGCCATTAGTTTCTAACCCAAACTTGGTCCCTTTATCGTAGACCAAATTAAACTCAACGTATCGCCCACGGCGTATGAGTTGCCAGTTTCTGTTTTCTTCAGAAAAGGGTTTGTTTTTGTTTTCTTCAACAATTGGCAAATAAGAAGGTAAAAAGGTATCTCCTACCGCTTTATTAAATAAAAAAAGCTCATCCCAATCTTTGTTGTTTAACCTATCGTAAAAAATACCACCTACTCCCCTAGTCTCGTTTCTGTGCTTAATAAAAAAGTAGTCATCAGCCCATTTTTTAAATTCTGAATAATAGGCGTCATCAAACCGATTACAAGTAGATCTTAACGCTCCGTGAAAATGTACTGCTTGTGCTTTATCGATATAGATGGGTGTTAAGTCTATTCCACCTCCAAACCACCAGGTTTCTCCTTCAATTTCAAAATAGCGGGTATTCATGTGAATAATGGGAACCCACGGATTTTTCGGATGCAAAACAATAGAAACGCCCGATGCAAAAAACTCCGATTGATTAACTCCCAAAGCTCTCTTTATGTTTTCGGGTAATTGGCCATTTACAGCGGAAAAGTTGACACCACCTTTTTCAAAAACGTTTCCGTTTTCGATTACTCTGGATCTACCTCCACCTCCTTCTGGTCGCTCCCATATATCTTCTTTGAAGACGGCTAAGTCATCTGCTTTTTCAAGCCCTTTGCAAATATTATCTTGGAGACTTTTGTACCAATCAATTACGGTTTCTTGTCTGCTCATTTTACCCCAACGTAAAAGTAGTTTTCCATTTTCACCAGCTTTAACGAAGTGTTTTCATATCCGTTGACAGGACCTTGTTTCTTGAAGCTAATGTTTTTACTTACTCCTGCATAAGTATCTGTTTGAGAATCGTAAAAACGGGTTCCACCTTGGTGTAATCCTTCTAAAAAATACATCCCGATATCGTAACCCAAAAACGCCCATTCATCTGGGTCAGAGAAATAACTTTTTCGATAACGACCTATAAAATCATCTACACTGCTGTGGTTGTAATCTACAAATTGGTTGTATGGAATGTGAACTTTAAGGTTATTCAGGTATTTAATATCTAAGTAGCCAATTGTGCTCCACGAATCCATACCAATAACAGTTATGTCATAATCTTGAGAATAGCGATTAAGCGAGTTGAGCATACGAGTTACAAAGCTTTTGCTATTTAATGGTAGCACCAAAACATTTGGCAAAGAATCAATTAATTTGTGTTTGGTTTTTGCCGTGTCAAAATCCCAAATTTTGAGCCGTTCAAAGTTTGAGTTCACTGCATTGTAAACACTTAAATTGGTGTCGCCATTATTAATTCCCCAAAAGTGCTCGGCAAGCAAAACATCCTTTAATTCGTTGTTCTCCACCACAATTAAATTCTTGTCTTTATACAATTCCATTGACGCATTTCTTATAAAATCTACCTGAGCCTTATGCCCTGTATTTACCTTTAATGAGTATTGGTTGCTATCTAAAATGCTGTTGTGCTGTGGAACTGGCGAAACTGTTGCTATTCCTAAGGCATTTGCGTATTGCTGTACGACTTCAAAATTGGGCCTGAACAAAGGGCCGATAAACAAATCTGTATTATATAACTCTTGATCGTTGGCTAGAATTTCTTCAACCACTACCGTGCTTCTGCTTCTTCTATCGTATTTGGTATCGTAAACCAGTAACTTGCATTTGTAGCCTTTATTTCTAAGGCTATCTAGCGCAATTTTTATCCCAGAATAAATGCCAAATGCCACAGCAGAGCCCTTATAAATCTGTTCTTGTTCAAATTCCTTGCGCTTAGCTTCTATAGTATCGTTCAAGTCAAAATAAAATGGAAGCATTAACGCTATTTGATATACATCTTTCTTTTTACCAGAATCTATTACAAGCGGAATGATATCGTCCATCAAACCACCCGCAGATTCGGCTGAAAAAGGTGTTTTTTTAATAGGTAAACGTATGGTTGTTCCAATTTTTAATCCTTCTTTAAGGCCATTATTTATAAGTCGGATGCTGTCAATGTTTACATTGTAATCTTTCGCTAAGGAGTACAGCGTTTCTTTGGGTTCTACAAAATGCAACTCAAAGCTATCTTCAACTGCAGGCGCAATTTCTATTTCCTCAACATCTGCTTCTACGGCAGCTACTGGAATTTTTATCTGCATCCCTTCTTTAAGGCCATCCTTTAGCTCGGGATTTACCTTTTGAAGTTCTTCCGTACTTACTTCATATTTTCTGCTGAGCGCATAAAGTGTTTCTTTGGGTGCTACGGTATGCACTAAAAAACTTCCTTCAGCTTTTGGTGGATTGTCAGCTGCTTTTTTGGTATCTACTTTTTTTACAGGAATGCGAATAACCTGACCCACTTTTAACCCTTCCTCTAACTGAGGGTTTTCAGAAATAAGGTCTTTAATTTTAACGGAATACATTTTACTCAACGAGTAAAGCGTATTTCCTTTCTCTATTTTATGGAGGTAATAGGTATTACCTTCAATAAGTTGAACCTGCTTTTCGTTGAATTGTTGAGCCGATGAAGCCAGCGATAACATGGTTATCGCAAAAACTCCAATTGCTATTTTTAAAAACCAATTCAAATTACTCCCATTCAATAGTTGCAGGGGGTTTGGAACTAATATCGTACACAACGCGGTTAATTCCTTTCACCTTATTGATGATTTCAGACGAAATGCGTGCCAAAAAGTCGTATGGCAAATGACACCAGTCTGCGGTCATACCATCGGTAGAAGAAACGGCTCTTAAGGCCACCGCATTTTCGTACGTTCTTTCATCGCCCATTACACCAACAGATTGGACCGGCAATAAAATTGCTCCTGCTTGCCAAACCTCACCGTAAAGCCCTTCATCCTTAAGTCCTTGAATAAAAATATGATCTACTTCTTGCAAGGTAGCCACCTTTTCTGGTGTAATATCTCCAAGAATACGAATAGCTAAACCAGGCCCTGGAAAAGGGTGTCTGCCCAATAGTTCATCAGCCAAACCTAGCTCCCTGCCCACTCTTCTCACTTCATCTTTAAATAAAGCTCTCAGTGGTTCCACTACTTTCAGTTTCATATAATCGGGTAGCCCACCAACGTTGTGGTGTGATTTTATAGTTGCAGAAGGACCTTTAACCGAAACCGATTCAATAACATCGGGGTAAATTGTACCCTGACCCAGCCATTTAGCATCCTCAACTAAATGCGACTCTTCGTCAAATACCTCAACGAAAACTCGTCCAATAATTTTTCGTTTGGTTTCTGGGTCGGACTCATTAGCCAATTCTTTGTAAAATCTCGATTTAGCATCAACACCTTTTACGTTTAACCCAAGGTGTTCGTATTGTTTTAGCACTCCCTCAAATTCGTTTTTGCGGAGTAAGCCGTTATCCACGAAAATGCAATACAGGCTTTTGCCAATTGCTTTACTCAATAGGGTTGCAGCTACAGTAGAATCAACACCACCCGATAATCCTAATATTACTTTGTCTGTTCCTATTTGCTCTTTGAGTTCCGCAACGGTTGTTTCTATGTATGAAGCTGGAGTCCAATCTTGCGTGCAACCTGCAATACCAACAACAAAATTTCTGAGCAAGGTTAACCCATCGGTAGAGTGATAAACTTCTGGGTGAAACTGGATACCATATGTCTGTTCTCCATCAATTGAGAATGCAGCATTCGTAACATCTTTTGAGCTTCCGACCAATTTATAGTTCGCTGGTAACGTTTTAATAGTGTCCCCATGGCTCATCCAAACTTGGGACCCCTCAAAAATGCTATCAAACAACGTACATTCACCATCGATATAGGTCATGTGAGCTCTTCCGTATTCCCTATGCTCAGAAGCAACTACCTCTCCTCCAAAATTTTGGGCTAAAAACTGCGCTCCATAACACACACCTAATAATGGAATTTTTCCTTTAAACGACGAAAGGTCTGGAACTGGTGCTTCGCTGTCACGCACAGAAAAAGGAGACCCCGATAAAATGACACCTTTTACACTTTCATCAATCGCTGGAAAGTTATTGTAAGGGTGAATTTCGCAATACACATTGAGCTCGCGCACACGTCTTGCGATTAATTGTGTGTACTGCGAACCAAAGTCGAGAATTAAGATAGTTTCTAGCATGGTGCAAAAGTATATGTACCGAAATCGTTATCATACCGTTATTATCGACTTTTGCTAACAAATCGACCAACAAACTCATGCTATCTTTACGACCAATCAAATCTTTTCTACAATGCATAAAAATCAAACAATTAAAACCTTTGCCTGTCTAGCCGCCTATCTTTTTATTCTAAGTTCGATAAATGCCCAAACCACGATATATTCAGAGGATTTTTCTGGTCAAAACGGAAAGGGTGCCATTGGCAGTACCGGAGGAATTACCGTTTACACAAGTGGTGTTAGTTGGTCCGTAGATACCAGCCAAGTAAATTTTCAAGATGCTAACGACTACATTCAAGTTGTTAGCGAACGAATTGAGTTTAGAGATACCGAAGGACTTGCCAAATGGAGCTAACTGAAGCGGATATTCTACTCGTAAAATACTCTGGCGGCAGCTGGACACCCCTTTTGATATAGGAAATAATAATGTAGATACCGTTGGAAGAGGATCTATTGATGTTGCTCAAAATAAAATGACTTGGTCGGGTGTTACTTCGTTTAGCTTGTATGGAGACGCTGGTAATGGCACTCCACTACCTGTTGTTTTGGGTGATTTTAGCGGTGAGTTTATTGCTGAGAACAAAGTGAAACTTGCTTGGACAACCGAAGCAGAAATCAATTGCGATTATTTTATTCTCGAAAAATTGAATCGGGATAATCGTTTTACCAGCATTGCTCAACTTAGCGGAGCTGGTACAACCAAGGAAAAAACAAATTATGATTTTACCGATCTACAAGCCAAAAATGGAGGGAATTTCTATCGCTTAACCCAAGTTGATTTTAATGGTGAGGGTGAAATTTTTCCTGTATTGAAGGTAAGCGCTAGTCATGAATTAGAGACTACTGCACCAATTGCTGTTGAAGCAGATAGAGCTAATCAAACCATTCGCTTAAATGATGCAAGCATAGACCACAGAAACATTATAATTTTGAATACTCAAGGTCAAGAGATGGGTGTGGAAGTTATATCTCATAATGAAGAGGAATTCATTCTTAAACCCACAATCAGCGAGCGAAGTGTTTATCTTCTATTACTAATTGAAGGGGATGGAAATGCTCAAAACCTGAAGTTTGTTTGGTAGGGTAACAAATTCAAATTCTGTCAGTTCGAGTGGATTTTTCGATTGGAAATGAGAAAAATTTGTATCGAGAATAAGAAGCTAAAAAAGGGTTTTGTTAATATCTATAAACCTACAGAAATAAGCAGAAAGAGATTCCCGCCTTCACGGGAATGACGATATATATTCGCAATACCTTCTGACTTAATACTTAATCACAGTAATATCTGGCTGAAGTGGTTCAAACCTTTCTAAAAGTTCATCAAACAAGGCATCACCAATTTCCGCATAAAACTCAGCAATATTTAGTTTGCGTTCTTGAAAAGTACCTCCCGGAAAAAAGGTTTCCAAAACCCGATACAGCATTTCTAGCTTAACCTCAATGTTGAGTTTTTCTCCTTTTATGAGTTTCTTCTGCAATCTTTCCAGCGCCTTATGCGAACGCGTTTCTGAAACCGCTGCACTTGGCACTAAGGTGTTATCTACCTTTTTGGCCAATTCTGCCAGTTCAACGTACATTTCCTCCACTTTCTTTTGAAATGGCGCCAAATCAATGTTTTTGTTCCCGTGAATAGCTACCAATTGCTTTTCTAATTCAGCGGTTGACCTAAACAAATCAGACCAATTGAGCTTGAGTTTTTGCATGCGCTCTTCATCGCGCTTTGAAACCAAAACAGCAGAATTTCGCATTAATAAAATCGGAAAATCTACCTCAAAGGCCTCAAACATAGCCTTTAACTCAAACCAATAACTCATCTCTCCTGCTCCACCCGAATACGACAAATTGGGTAAGATAACTTCTTGGTAAAGTGGTCGGAGCAATACGTTTGGACTAAATCGTTCGGGGTTACTTTTAAGTTCTTCTTCCAATTCGGCTAAGGTCCACGTATTATTGGTTTCACTGGTTGCAAACCCTGCAGGTGTTTTGGTAATTCTTTCGCGTAATTCTTTACCCAAATAAAACAAGTTGATATCGCGCGGAGTAACTTGTTCTTTATAACCAACTTGATTGAGTTGATGAATAGTTTCTGTCACGTGCTGCTCAGCACGCTGTTCGTTTATTTCGCGCAACATATAATCCGCAAATACCCCCTTGAGTGCTGGGTCGTCGCCATCAATAATGAGCACACCGTATTTACCCAATAAATCGTGCACCAGATGGCGGGTAGCATCAGCCAAGGAATTTGCGGAGTACGCATGTTCCAATTTTTCAAGCAACTGTTTGGTGTGTTCACTTTTTGGTAAATTGGATGCTAGTTCATTTAGTAATTCACTCACCTCAGGTTTTTTCCAACCTACAGCAAGGTTGTTTTCACCCGACCATTCGTAGTGCTTTTGTTTTGTGTTAAAATGGTTGATTTCTAGAAAATCGTGGTCTTCTGTTGCCATCCAATATACCGGCACAAAATCATTTTCAGGATAAGCCTCCTTTAAGGTTCTGGCGAGTTTTACGACCGACAAAATCTTGTAAATAAAATACAAGGGTCCGGTAGCTAAAGCCAACTGGTGCCCCGTGGCAACGGTAAAGGTGGTTTCTTTTTGTAGCAAGGATATTAATTGAGTTTGGGCTACTTTATCCTGCACGCCCTCATATTGTTTAGTTAAAGCGTCCGCTAAAACCTTTCTTTTTGCCACAGAAAAGGACCTGTTTTCTAAAGCCTTTTTAAAGCCCTCTAAACTGGGTTCTGCTGAATAAAACGATTTGGATTGTGGAGATTGGTTAAGGTAATCTTGTATGATTTTCGTTAAAAAATCAATCTCGCTGTAGTTGATACACTCACTCTCCATGCAGCAAAAGTAATTTTTATGGATGGTGGAGGTAGCTAAAATTAGCTAAATGGGAAATTGAAAGATTGTATGTTCGACTGTTTTCCAACCATAAGTTTACACTCCGAAACCGATATTATTGTTTACGAATCAATTGAATTATATGACTGTCACTAAAGGAAGAGAAAATTGAAAGATCGCAATAATTATCTGAGGCATAAAACAGCCCTCCAATATCATTACCCTCCATAAATAGGTGTTCTGTGAAAAACATATTACAGGTGGGTACACTCCCTATCTGACTTTCAATGTTTTAGTTCAATCAAATATCTTCTCTGTACATCAGTACAAACGTGAATATCCTGAAAGAGAAATTATACGAACAAAGGTATGGAAACTCCATAAAGAAGGTTGGGGGTACACTAAAATTCACCGATATCTAAAGAACAATGGATTTGAGATAGGTGAGAGTCGAACAACGGTTGATTCTATGATTAGAAAGTTGAAAAAGATGGGATTGTTTAGGGTCTATAGGCTCAGCCATTGAAATTAAAAAGTATGAGGCTGGAAGTTATGAATTTTGGGATGGTGTATATTGGTTAGAATCACATTCTTGGATAAGTAAACTTAATGAAAATGAGGATTACCCCTCTTTATCGTTACTTAATCAAAAGTTTAAAGACTTAATAAGTTTGAAGATTTTTTTAAGTGAAACATACGGATAAGGATTGAAAAAGAGTCCGAAAATAAATTACACTTCACAAGAAGATTAAAAGGAATTAATTGAAGAGGCTGAAAACTTTATGATCCAATCAAATTTCGATGACAATGAACTTCCTGGAAAAGACTATGCTATGCAGTATGTAAAAGTTTATATTGAAATTGCTGGTTATTCTGAGTCATTTACTCAACCTGTCTCATACTTTTCCGATTAAATCAGGTCTTTATTAATTCCGTATAAACTTAACCGATATTCAAAAAGAGATTTTGAAATTATCCAGACTTGAAGATGAATTTATTAAAGCCAACACTTACTTTAGAGCCAACGAAAGAGTTAGTACACGAATTAATAAACAATAACTTTAACTAAGTAATTAATAATCATTGTATGGAATATAATGAATTTGAAGAAT
>CBFICO010000035.1:0-20911 GCA_965661115.1 Salibacteraceae bacterium | reverse complement strand
CTTTAACGGCTCTAGCTATATCCATAGTAACAGTACCTGTTTTTGGGTTTGGCATTAGACCACGAGGACCTAATATTCTACCCAAAGCACCTACCTTACCCATAACCGAAGGCATAGTGATGATAACGTCAACGTCAGTCCATCCACCTTTGATTTTATCCACATATTCATCTAAACCAACAAAGTCAGCACCAGCTTCTTTAGCTTCTTCCTCCTTATCAGGAGTACAAAGCACCAAAACTTTAGTGTCTTTACCAGTACCATGTGGAAGGGTAACCGTACCTCTTACCATTTGGTTTGCCTTTCGGGGATCAACCCCCAAACGCACAGCGATATCCACAGTAGCGTCAAATTTTGTAGTAGAAACCTCTTTTATAGTGCTTACAGCATCTTTAATAGAGTAAAGCTTCTCACTATCAATCTTTGCAATCGCTTCTTTTTTCTTTTTTGTTAATGTAGCCATTACTTGTTTTTTTAGACTAGATTACTTTTTAACAGTAACACCCATACTTCTTGCAGTACCAGCTACCATTTTCATGGCAGATTCAACTGTAAAGCAGTTTAAATCGGGCATTTTGTCTTCAGCAATTTTTCTGACATCATCCATTTTAATAGAAGCTACTTTCTTTCTGTTTGGCTCAGATGAACCAGACTTTAGTTTTAAAGCTTCTTTAATCTGAACGGCGACAGGTGGGGTTTTTATAACAAACTCAAAAGATTTGTCAGAATAAACGGTAATGATAACTGGGAGCACTTTACCGGCTTTATCCTGAGTTCGTCCATTGAACTGCTTACAGAACTCCATAATATTCACCCCTTTAGCACCTAGTGCAGGTCCTACTGGAGGTGAAGGGTTTGCAGCTCCGCCCCTAATCTGTAACTTGATCAGGCCACTTACTTCTTTCGCCATGTTCTTAAATTTAACAATTCAGTTCTTTCGAACTATTTATAATTAATGCTTGGAAGCAGACATTACTCTTTTTCTACTTGCATGTAACTTAACTCTAATGGTGTTTTTCTTCCGAAAATTTTAACCATTACTTTTAGTTTTTTCTTCTCTTCGTTAATCTCTTCGATTGTACCAGAGAAAGAATTGAATGGACCGTCAATCACTTTAACGGTCTCACCAATAATGAAAGGAATATTCAATTCCTCATCACTTACAGCAAGTTCATCAACTTTTCCTAAAATTCTATTTACCTCAGTTTGTCTTAACGGCATTGGTTCACCACCTTTTTCTCCGCCAAGGAAACCAATTACATTCGGTACATTCTTTATTACATGAGGCACCTCACCAACAAGACTTGCCTCTATAAGAACATAACCAGGGAAAAAGTTCCTTTCCTTGGATACTTTTTTACCTTTTCTGATTTGGAATACTTTTTCTGTTGGTATAAGGATTTGTGAAACGTAGTCCGTCATTTTCATACGATCTACTTCCATCTCGATGTATTCCTTAACCTTCTTTTCTTTCCCGCTAATTGCGCGAACTACGTACCAACGTTTTTTAATTTCTTGAGCCATGCAAAGAGCGTTTGCTAGTTAAATATTTTGGTGTAAATCAAATCCATTAATTGACCAAAACCTAGGTCCATTACATAGATCACAATAGCGAAAATGAATGTAGCGAACAAAACTACTACAGCACTATTCTGTAGATTTTTCCATGTTGGCCAACTAACCTTATGAACCATTTCGTCATAAGTTTCTTTCATATATGCCTTTACATCTGCCATTTCTTTACCTCTTTACTTGCACGGGTGGTAGGAATCGAACCCACGACCTTTGGTTTTGGAGACCACTGCTCTACCATCTGAGCTACACCCGTAGATATGCGTTAACCAAATTATTTACTTAAAACCTTTTGTTTTAGCCCTATAAATTGGAAGGTGCAACACCCATATTTTATAAAACAAATGAAAGGTATTACGCCAAAGCGCAACACCTTTCTTTGTATATTCTATTTATAAGAACGTATTCTATTATTCAATGATATCAGTGATTTGACCTGCACCTACAGTTCTACCACCTTCACGAATAGCGAATTTCAATCCTTTGTTCAATGCTACTGCAGCGATCAAGTTTACTTCAATAGTAAGGTTATCACCTGGTAGTACCATTTCTCTATCAGATGGAAGTACAATCTCTCCAGTTACGTCAGTAGTTCTTAAGTAGAACTGCGGACGGTAGTTATTATGGAAAGGAGTGTGACGTCCACCTTCTTCTTTTTTAAGAACGTAGATTTCAGCTTTGAATTTAGTGTGAGGAGTTATTGAACCAGGCTTAGCGATTACCATACCTCTCTTGATAGCTTCTTTGTCGATACCTCTTAACAGAAGACCAACGTTATCACCAGCTTCTCCACGATCCAAAATTTTACGGAACATTTCAACACCAGTAACAGTTGATTTTAATTTTTCAGCACCGAAACCAATGATATCTACTTCTTCACCAGAGTTGATAACACCAGACTCAATTCTACCTGTAGCAACAGTACCACGACCAGTAATTGAGAATACGTCCTCAACTGGCATCAAGAAATCTTTATCAACTTCACGTGGTGGCTCTTCAATGTACGAATCAACAGCAGCCATAAGCTCCATTACTTTATCTTGCCATTCAGCTTTTCCTTCAAGAGCACCTAAAGCAGAACCTTGAATGATAGGAGTGTTATCTCCGTCATACTCGTAGAAATCAAGTAATTCTCTGATTTCCATTTCTACTAATTCAAGTAGTTCCTCATCATCAACCATATCCACTTTATTCATGAATACAACGATACGTGGAACACCTACCTGACGTGCCAATAGAATATGCTCACGAGTTTGTGGCATTGGACCATCAGTTGAAGCAACTACTAAGATAGCACCGTCCATTTGAGCAGCACCAGTAACCATGTTCTTAACATAATCGGCGTGACCTGGGCAATCTACGTGTGCATAGTGTCTGTTTTCTGTTTGGTACTCAACGTGTGAAGTGTTGATAGTAATACCTCTTTCTTTTTCTTCAGGAGCATTATCAATTGATGCGAAATCCCGGATTTCTGACAAACCTTTGTCAGCAAGTGTTTTGGTGATCGCAGCCGTCAGTGTAGTTTTACCGTGGTCAACGTGACCAATGGTACCTACGTTTAAGTGCGGTTTCGAACGATCGAATTTTTCCTTAGCCATAGCTATTTAATTTACGAGTTGTTATTTGAGTTCTAATTATTTACAATCTTTAATCTTCACCTGAGCCAATGACGGGAATTGAACCCGTGACCTCTTCCTTACCAAGGAAGCGCTCTACCCCTGAGCTACACCGGCTAATAAAAGAGCGGGAGACGAGATTCGAACTCGCGACCCTCAGCTTGGAAGGCTGATGCTCTACCAACTGAGCTACTCCCGCCTTTAATTATCCACTGAAAATTCAGAGGACTTTGGTGGGGAGAGCAGGATTCGAACCTGCGAAGCTTTCGCAACAGATTTACAGTCTGCCCCATTTGGCCGCTCTGGAATCTCCCCAACAAGGAGCCGGTGGAGGGATTCGAACCCCCGACCCGCTGATTACAAATCAGCTGCTCTGGCCAACTGAGCTACACCGGCAAAATTCTTACATTTAAGAACAATCCTTTTTAACGCTCTAGAGCCTTAAAAAAGGGTCTGCAAATGTAAAAAAGAAAAACGTTCAACAATGAACGTTTCAAAAAAAAATTTTAGAGCATAAAAAAAGCGGTTTTTCAATGTAGAAAAACCGCTTTAAAATCATAAGAAAATAGCTAAACCTGACGCTTTTTTTCTTTGTACTTTTTTACTTGACGCCTTAAAGCTTCAACTGCCATATCAGTAGATTCTTCGAAAGATTTACATTGCTTTTTCACGAACAAATCGCCACCTGGTACTAATAACTTAATCTCTGTGATTTTGTTTTGGTTATCATCAGCCTTGTCAAGTTTCAAAAATACCTCACCTTGAATAATATTATCGAAATACTGGTCGAGTTTATCCAAGCGTTTATTTATAAACGTTTCCAATTTTTGATCTGCATCGAAATGGATTGAATGAATTTTTACTTTCATATTTTACCTCCTTGTTTTTATGCTCGTGGATGAGCTTGTTTATAAATATTTTTCAGTTTCTCGAACGTGTTATGTGTGTACACTTGAGTAGCACTTAAATTGGCATGCCCGAGCAACTCTTTCACTGCGTTTAAATCTGCCCCATTGTTTAGCACATGAGTTGCAAATGAATGTCTAAGAACATGTGGACTTTTTTTGTCCAGTGTAGTAAGGCTTGACAAGGTAGAGTTAATTGAGCGGTAAACCAACTTTGGATATGCTTTTTTTCCTGAATTTGTAATTATTACAAATTCCGAATTTATTCCTAGCTCGTCTTTTACACTTTTAAATTGGCTAATTAGTTCTATGATTGTTTTAGAAACAGGAATTATACGCTCCTTGTTTCTTTTTCCTAACACCCTTATACTTTGTTGAGATTGATCTACGTCTGAATGTTTTAATCCGAGCAATTCCGCCTGACGCATTCCTGTAGCATAAAGCAATTCAAAAATTAAATAATCGCGCTGCTGCTCGAAAGATAATTCTTCTGAATGCCCTCCGTATTGCTCAATTGATTTTTGCTCAACAAATTCTGGTAGTCGCTTTTTTGTTTTTGGGCCAGTTACATTTTTAGCAGGGTTAGTAGAAAGATTTCCACTTTTTATTTCAAACTTGTAATACCCTCTTAATGACGATAGCTTTCTATTAACCGAACGAGCAGTTACCCCTTGCTCAATTAAAGATGCCAACCAGCTACGTACAATTTGAGTATTAACATCGAATAATTCTGATAAGTCAAATTCCTCTTTAATAAAACTCTGAAAAGACTCAACATCCTTTATATAGGCCGTTATAGTATGAGCAGACGCTCGTTTTTCGGTTTGTAAATATTGAAGGTAATCACTAATAGCCATAAACGAAAACAGGTCATAAATTTATAAAATCTATGACCTGCATCTCATCTTTATATTTTGAAAAGAAATCTACTCTTCAGCGTTTTTCATATGCTCTTTGTAGATAGCTTTTAATAACTGCTCTCTTTTGCGAATTGAAGGTTTTGTGAACTTCTGACGATCACGTAACTCTCTCATTGTGCCAGTACGCTCAAATTTCTTCTTGTACTTTTTTACAGCTCTATCAATGTTTTCGCCTTCTTTTATTGGAATGATCAACATAATTTACCTTCTTGTTTTAAAAATAGGGTGCAAAAGTAATATTTAAATTCACCCCTACAATAAAATTATTTTAATATTTCTCGAGCAATTACTAATTTCTGAATTTCACTAGTTCCTTCGCCTATAGTACAGAGTTTACTATCGCGATAAAACTTCTCTGCTGGGTAGTCTTTTGTATATCCGTAACCTCCAAAAATTTGGACTGCCTCGGTACTAACACGAACACAAACTTCTGAAGCATAGTACTTTGCAAAAGCTGACTCTTTTGTCATTTTTACTCCTCTATTCTTCATGTCTCCAGCTTGATGAATAAGCAACTCTGAAGCTTCGATTTCAGTTGCCATATCAGCCAACTTAAATCCAATTGCTTGAAACTCTGAGATAGATTTTCCAAATTGCTCTCTTTCTTTTGAGTACTGCAAAGCTGCTTCGTATGCACCTTTTGCAATTCCTAATGATAATGCAGCAATTGATATACGGCCACCATCAAGTACTTTCATTGCTTGAACAAAGCCTTCACCTACTTTACCTAGAACATTCTCTTTGGGTACTTTGCAGTCTTGGAAAATCAACTCTGTAGTTTCAGAAGCACGCATACCTAGTTTACTCTCCTTCTTTCCGGCAGAAAACCCTGATGTTCCTTTTTCAATTACGAATGCTGTCATTCCGTGAGAATCTCCTTTTTCTCCAGTTCGTGCAATAACAACCGCAACATTACCCGACTTTCCATGGGTGATAAAGTTTTTAGAACCATTCAATACAAAATGATCACCTTTATCAACAGCAACAGTATTCATTCCACCAGCATCAGAGCCTGTGTTTTGCTCGGTTAATCCCCAAGCTCCGATCCATTCACCTGAAGCTAACTTAGGAAGGTATTTTTTCTTTTGTTCTTCATTACCGAAGTACATAATATGACCTGTACAAAGAGAATTATGAGCAGCAACACTTAATCCAATTGAACCACATACTTTACCAATTTCGGAAACTACAGTAATGTATTCCATATAACCGAATCCACTGCCTCCGTATTCTGTAGGAACCAATACACCCATTAAACCAAGCTCACCAAGTTTATGGAATAGTGGAACAGGAAACTCCTCTGCTTCATCCCATTTCATGATATTTGGCCGAATTTCCTTTTCAGAAAAGTCGCGAACCATATCACGAATCATCTTCTGATTTTCTGTTAATTCAAAATTCATATATATTCATTTTAATAAGTTGTAATGCTGTAGATGTTATCAGCCTCAGCCTCTAACACCTTTTTACCGCCTAAATCAGACAGCTCAACCAAAAAAGCAAACCCAGCAACTTTACCTCCGCTTTGTTTTACCAACTCCGAAGCTGCTTTAGCAGTACCTCCTGTTGCCAATAAATCGTCATGTATTAGAATATTCTGACCTTTTGAAATGGCATCGACATGCATCTCCATTTCTGCCGAACCATACTCCAAATCATATTTATACGAAATATTTTTGTAAGGTAGTTTTCCTTTTTTTCTCACAGCAACAAATGGAACCTTAAAATGTTGTGCTAAAAGCAATCCAAAGAGGAACCCCCTCGATTCAACTCCTACAATACAATCAATTCTAGAATTGTCGAATTTGGAACAAATATCTTCCGTGATTCTTCTACACAAGTGGTGATCCATTAAGACAGGGGTTATATCCTTAAAATTTATTCCAGCTTTCGGAAAATCGGGAATTGTTCTAATGGCTTTATCTAAATCTTGTGCAATCATTCATCAAAATCAATGTAGTACTTTACCTTTTGAAGGAAACTATCGGGTAAAGGACCTGCTTTTTTAAAGTCCGACAAAGAAATGAATTTTCCATACTTATCTCGATAATTCATTAAGAGTTTAGTATCGTGAAAATCAAAATAAGGATGAGCTAATAATTCGTTGAATTTGCAAGAATTGATGTGAATAGTTTGTATTTGACTTGAATCAACTTTCAAATTCACTAAGTAACCTTCAATATTCTCCTTTCGAATATACTTTATCTCATAAAGTTGATTTACAGAATAGTACCCTCCCAACCTAGTTCTGTACTTTAAAATTTGCGAAGCGGTAAAATGACCAATTCCATAAAGTTTAATCAAATCAAGTGTGTCAGCACTATTAAGCTCAATAATTAAATTGCTCTTATAAGCGTATTCCTTATTCTCAGTTTGTTCAGTATCTTGAATTACCGGTTTGATATGAATGTAAGGCTTCAATTTTGTGTGCAAATCAGAACTGTAGAGGTATAGTTTTAGTAAATCATCTGGCTTAGAAAAAGGTGACATCCACTCTCGATACTTTATTAAGCTGTTGGACAGCTTTTCATTCATTCCCAAAAGGAGCAAACTATCAAATGATATTGTATTTGGATCAAATTGAAATAAAGCCCTTTCATCATTATTGAAAGAAGATTTCTCGTCTGTTATATCAGTTGAATCTATTTCTATAAACTCTACTTGATTAGCGCTTATAATTAAGTACGGTTCAATTCGCTCAAACATTAACGAATCGACTACATAAGCCTTTGAAATTTGATTGATATCGGTAAATCTTCCACCTAATATTTCGCGAAACTTAAAAATGGAACTTACCTGTTTTATTGAAAAACCAAACTGAGTCCAATCTGCAGTATCATTAGAGTTGACATCTATGGCGAAAAAGTTCTTTTCTTTATTAAGTTGTTTACGTTGAGCTTTGGAACTAACCAGGCTATCTAGTTGGTAAGTATCGATTTTTGGCGCATCTACCCAAAACTGCATACTATAGTTAAAGCCTACTACGAGAATTATAAGAGCAATAAAAAACAGAATCCCTCTACGTTCGTGTTTGTAAACATCGAATAGGTCTGTAAGCTTGTTTTTTAAGTTGGTTTTTGGTTTCAAAATTTATTTGAATTTCTTAATCTCTCCTGATTTTAATCGTTTAAAATAACTGATCATATCATCTTTTACCTCTCCAGATAAAATTACCAAACCAAGCACGTTTGGAAAGGCCATTCCAAGAATCATCATATCTGAAAAATCAAGTACCGCACCTAAACTGCTCGAGCTACCAACTACAATAAAAAACAGGAAAATTAATTTGTAAATAATTCTGGTGTTTTTGGTTCTACCAAACAAAAAGGTAAACGCTTTTTGACCGTAGTATGACCAGGAAATCATCGTTGAAAATGCAAACAAGAAAATCGCAACAATTAGTACGTATCTAAACCACGGAAAAACACTCTGAAATGCTGCAGAAGTTAATGCCGCACCTTCTAAACCTTGTTGGTCTTGTCCATAACCTGTAAAAATCAACACCAATGCTGTAATAGTACATACCACTACTGTATCTATAAATGGCTCTAAAAGTGCAACTATTCCCTCACTAACAGGTTCTTTGGTTTTAGACGCCGAATGAGCAATTGAAGCTGAACCAACTCCTGCCTCATTAGAAAATGCTGCCCGTTGAAATCCTACTACCACTACACCAATAAAACCACCTTTTAATGCATCAGGAGAAAAAGCTCCACTAAAAATAGCACCGAACGCATCACCAATATTGGTAATGTTCATTAAGATAATAATCAAAGAAAAAAGCAGGTATAAACCTGTCATAAATGGAACAATTTTATCGGTTACCTTGGCAATACTCTTAATTCCACCAATAATTACTATACCCACAAAAATGGCTAGAATAAACCCAAAGAAAACCCCATGACCAGCCAATGATGGGAACTCAGAACTTAACTGTGCAAAGGCTTGATTTGCTTGAAACATGTTTCCGCCTCCAAAAGAACCACCGATGCACAAGATTGCGAAAACAACTGCTAAAACTTTTCCAAGTCCCGCCATGTTTCTTTTTTCAAGCGCATTTTTCAAATAATACATTGGTCCACCAGAAACATTACCGTTAGAATCTATTACTCTGTATTTAACTCCCAGAGTACACTCGGTAAACTTTGAGGCCATACCTAATAAACCAGCTAAAATCATCCAAAAAGTAGCGCCAGGGCCGCCTAATGTAATTGCCACCGCTACACCTGCTATATTACCTAAACCCACCGTTGCGGATAAAGCTGTAGCTAATGCTTGAAAATGAGACACTTCTCCATCTTCTTTTGCATTAGGATCGGAGAATTTACCTTGTACAAGTTCCAAGGCATGTTTAAATCCCCTGATATTAATGAACTTCATTTTAGTTGTAAAAAACACTGCACCGCATACTAACCATATTACTACTAAAGGGATTGGTTTATTTATTGGGTTTCCTGATTCGTCTAATATTGGATTACCCAAATCGTCTTTTACTATTGGGTCATAAACTCCAATTGCCTCAAAAGGATCAAAGAATAGTACCTTTCCCAATGGATTAACCAAATAGGTTCTGAAAAAAGCATCAATTTTTTCTTCTGCACTTTGCTCCTCTACATTAACAACTTGAGCGGATTCCGCAACCGAATCATCTTGAGCGTAAGAACTAAATGAGAGGGTGAGAATTGAAATAAATAATAATCCTACAAAATGCTTTTTAAATACCATAATAAATTGAGTGTGGGCCTCAAATATAGTAGAATTAGCAAGCCTGCCAAAAAGCGTTTGTCGATTAGTTTTTTATACTAATCCGTATTGTTCCCTTAACCTTTTTGTATCGTTTTTGCTACCCAGAACAAAAAGCTTATCATTTGCCTTTACTGTTGCAGTAGGTTCAGGGTTTAACACATAGCCTTTGCCTTGCCCTCTTTTTATTCCAACAACCCGAACTAAGGCATTCTCTATTCCTTCAATTTCTGAAACAGAAAGCTCATTTGTGTTTTGGTCTGGAACTATCAATTCTTCTAGGTTAATAGAATCGCTACTTGCTAGAGATAACTTATCTAAAAACTCATTGATGTCAGGGGTAGTTACCAAGGCCGCCATATGGTTACCCCCTACACGGTCTGGCATAATTACATTATTGGCTCCAGCTAACCTCAGTTTAGCTTCAGTTTTTGGGTTTGTTGCTCTACTTATTATGGTAAGATTGCTATTTAATTGTCTTGCCGTTAGCACTACAAAAACATTATCAGCATCGCTTGGTAAGGTTGTAATGATAGATTTTGCGTTTTTTATTCCTGCCTTAAGAATCATGCTTTCATCCACGGCATCGGCTTCCATAAAAAGCATGCTTTTGGAATTCTTGAGAATCTCAAGTTTTACAGGATCTTTTTCTAAAACCACAAAAGGTAAATTGTGCAGACTCAAATGCTGCGCCGCAGACTCACCATTATTACCATATCCACATATGATTACATGGTCTTTTAACTTTTGAATTTCTTGTTCCAATCTATAATTTTTAAAGTAATACCTGTACTTACCTGATAAAATCCCGACACCTATCGAACTAGCTGCATACGCGAAAGTACCAAAACTTGAAACGATTAAAATGGATGTAAAAATTTTACCTGAATCGGTTAACGGTTGCACCTCCTTATACCCAACCGTTGATACCGTAATGATGGTCATGTACACCGCATCGAGTAATTCATACTGCTCGAAGTACATGAAGCCCATTACGCCAAAAATCACAATTCCTGTGAGTATTAGCGCAGCTACAAAAAAACCTCTAAAGTAATTTAGGGTTTGTTCCATAACCTATCTATAAATCCCAAACAGAGTGCTTTTTGCTTTTAAAAAAAGATCGGTTTTCCAGCAAAAAAGCAAAAATTAAATACAGAATAAGCGGTGATCCAAAAGTGATGAAAGATAGATAGATAAAGTATTTACGAATAATACCCGTACTGATACCAAGCTTATAGCCAATATACTCACAAACACCAAATGCTTGTTTTTCAAAATAGGCTTGTATTCTCTCTATCAACGTTTCAGAATTTGGTTTCCAATAGCGCAAATTAAGCACTTTTTTTCTGAACAGTAATTATTTTTGAGTTCTAGTAAGGCTTGACTATCAAAGGCGTTGTTTGATTTTAATCCCAACGATTTCCACTTAGTTATAATTGAGTTTTCTTCCGATTTTAAATCCGAAAAGGTCTCTAGTACATTATCTGCCAAAGCCTCGTTCTTTGTGTAACGAGCATAGTAAAACTGAAAGGGTAAAATGCCATTTATAAGCACCGATTGCATGGAAACTTTCCCAATTTTTGAAACTCCCTGTATTGAAGGATGCTCAATTTTCGTATGGCTAGACCAATAACCGCTCGGTTTTGTACAATGATTTTCTATGTCCTTTTCTTTAATAGGAGAACCGAACAAATTCAGAAAGGGAAAGTCTATTGACTTAAGAAAAGACAGTAATTGGATTAATCTTGTAAACGGTTGATTCCCTGGCCTAACTCCACCTTTTATCCATTGAGCGGCTTTAAGCGGTTCAATTTTGTATTTAGCTTTCTGAAATTGAAAGCACTGAATAAGTGATACGATATAAAAATGATTTGCGGTTTCGGGTAAGAATCCAGATGAGCCAATTATTAAAGCATCTAATGAGTAGTCATCTGTTTCTAACTCTGATTTAAGAGCTTGATATCCTATTTTGTTCGCCAACAATTGCATTGTATCGGCGTTTTTCTTAAAACCAAAACTTCTGAACAATACTTCCATAAACGCTTGATTCCAATCGTATTGATTTTCTTCTAAAATGGAGTCGATAAATTGCGTTCTACGTTCCAAGCGCTCTACAAGTAATCTTTGCAACCAAAGTTTAATGTTTAAATCAGAAACTTCGCTTATTCTATTTGCACATGGAACCCATAATTGGCTAGACATCAGTTCTTGATATCTTGAAAGTAGCTCATTATTTAACTTTCCGGTAAGTTCAAGCGTTGGTGTTTTCTGAAATGTAAGTTCTTCTATTTCTACATCGTGCTTGTAAACCACATGTAAAATCAAGTTTTTAAATTTAGGATTTGTGCTGTGCTTGTGTTTAATCCAATCGGTAGAATTAACATGAATCTCAACATTTCCAGCCCAAACTTGACTTCCAATTTTAACTCGAGCATTTAAAAAATCAGGCCCATCAGCATTGTTTTCAAGACCAGAAGAAATTACTTCTAGTTGCTCTCCATCAAGTGTTGTAAGATTTTGTTGGTTGAGGAGTTTAAATTTCCAAATAAACTGTAGCAGGTCTTCTTTCAAAAATTATATGATTTGGTTAGCCTCTAAATGTTTTTGCATTTCAATTTGCAACTTTGCGGCTTCTTCTTTTGCCATTGCTCCAAAACTTTCATCGTCACCAGCATAAATAATGCCTCTTGAAGAATTCACCAACAAACCACAGTCTTTATTTATTCCGTATTCAACTACCTCTGACAAGCTACCACCCTGACTTCCTACTCCGGGGACTAAAAAGAAATGATTAGGCGCTTTGCTTCTGACCGCGGCGATATCGCTACCTCGTGTAGCTCCAACAACAAACATTAGATTATCCTCAGTTCCCCAATTTTGAACGGTATCAACCACGTTTTCGAACAATCTATCACCTGTGGTTAGCACTTGTTGTTGAAAATCATTAGACCCCCAATTACTGGTTAAACCCAGAACAATTGCCCATTTGTTTTCAAACTCAAGAAATGGAGCGACAGAATCCTCTCCCATGTACGGCGCTACAGTTATTGAATCGAAATTGAATCCAGAACTGTTTTTATCGAAAAATGCAGTTGCATACATTCTTGCTGTATTGCCTATATCTCCGCGCTTTGCATCTGCTATTGTGAAACAGTTTTCTGGAATAATCTCCAAAGTTTTTCTGAGGCTTTCCATGCCTTTTACACCCATTGATTCGTAAAAAGCAATATTTGGTTTGTAGGCTACGGCAAAGTCCTTTGTATTTTCTACAATAGATTTATTGAATTCAAAAACCGGATCTTCAACATCTAGCAAATGCTTTGGAATTTTATTAATATCGGTATCCAACCCAACACAGAGAAAGGATTTCTTTCTTTTGATTTCTTGAATAAGTTCGGCTCTTGTCATTTATTATAAGGATAGTCCAGCTTGAAGTTTCTCAGCATTTTCAGCTAATTTAAGTGCTTCAACAATTTCGTCGATATCTCCGTTTACAATATTATCTAGGTTGTAAAGGGTTAGTCCAATTCTGTGATCGGTAACTCTACCTTGAGGATAATTGTAAGTTCTAATTTTAGCAGAACGATCACCAGAAGAAACTTGAGATTTACGCTCATTTGCTCGCTCCAATTCTTGCTTTTCGAATTCTACTTCGTAGAGCTTTGAACGCAAGACCTTCATGGCTTTGTCTTTGTTTTTGTGTTGCGATCTTCCGTCTTGGCATTCTACCACTATCCCCGTTGGAATATGGGTTAGACGCACAGCAGATTCCGTTTTGTTTACATGCTGACCTCCAGCACCTGATGAACGATAGGTATCTACCCTAATATCGTCTTTTCGGAGTTCAATCTCAACATCGTCAACCTCAGGCAATACAGCTACTGTTGCTGCAGAGGTATGCACCCTACCTTGGCTTTCAGTTGCAGGAACTCGTTGTACACGGTGAACTCCTCTTTCGAATTTCAAGACACCAAATACACTTTCACCGCTTAGCGAAAATGAAATTTCTTTAAAGCCACCTGAAGTACCTTCGTTCAGACTAATTGTTTCCGATTTCCAACCCTGGCGTTCAGCAAATTTTGAATACATACGGTATAAATCACCTGCGAAAATACTCGCCTCATCCCCGCCAGTTCCAGCTCTAATTTCTACAATTACGTCTTTGGCATCTTCTGGGTCCTTTGGAATAAGAAGCACCTTTATCTCTTCTTCCAGCTTTTCCTTTTTAGGACCTAATTCATCCAATTCCATTTGAGCCATTTCCTTAAAATCGGCATCTTCGTTTGAAGCTAAAATCTCTTTTGCAGAAGCTAAGTTTCCAATAACATCGCGATACTCTTTATACTTATCTTCAATTTCTTGAAGATCTTTGTATTCCTTATTTAGTTTTACGTATCGCTTCATATCAGCGATAACTTCAGGATCTACAATAAGGTCTGATACTTCAAGAAATCGATTGTGTATGTGTTCTAACTTTCCTAATAAATCAGACATAATCTAGTATTCAAATTTTCCGTGTTCAGACTCAATGGTCAATTTCTTTGTATCACTCGGTTCTACTCTTCCAATAATCTTTGCATCAACGTTAAACGATTGAGAAATTTCAATGATACTTTCCGCAACAGATTCAGGACAATAAATCTCCATTCTGTGCCCCATATTAAAAACCTTGTACATTTCCTTCCAATCTGTCCCAGACTCTTTCTGAATCAAATCGAACAGAGGAGGTGTATCAAATAGGTTATCTTTAATTACATGAACATTACCTACAAAGTGAAGTACTTTGGTTTGCGCACCACCACTGCAATGTACCATACCGTTTATTTCTGAACGATGTTTTTCTAAAACCGAATTAATTATTGGCGCATACGTTCTTGTTGGACTTAAAACCAGTTTTCCAGCATCAATACTTACACCTTCAATGGTATCTGTAAATTGTTTTGAACCAGAATACACTAATTCATTTGGAACTGATGCATCAAATGTTTCAGGATACTTTTTGGCAATTTCTTTAGAAAAAACATCGTGGCGAGCAGAGGTTAGTCCATTACTTCCCATGCCACCATTGTATTCAGTCTCATACGACGCTTGGCCAAAAGATGCTAAACCTACAATTACATTTCCAGGAGCGATGTTGGCGTTATCAATAACGTCACTTCTTTTCATTCGAGTAACTACGGTAGAGTCCACAATAATGGTTCTTACTAAATCACCAACATCGGCAGTTTCACCACCGGTAGATGCTATATCTACTCCATGGTTTCTCAATCCTTCTAGTAACTCTTCCGTTCCATTAATAATAGCGGAAATAACTTCACCTGGTATTAGGTTTTTATTTCTTCCAATAGTGGAAGAAAGCATGATATTATTGGTAGCACCCACACAAATAAGATCATCAATATTCATGATAAGTGCGTCTTGAGCTATACCTTTCCAAACACTGATATCACCAGTCTCTTTCCAGTAAGCATATGCCAAAGAGGATTTAGTTCCTGCTCCATCAGCATGCATTACAATGCAGTGATCTTTGCTGCCGGTTAAATAATCTGGAACTATTTTACAAAATGCTTTAGGGAAAAGTCCTTTATCTACATTTTTTATAGCGTTGTGCACATCGGTTTTATCCGCCGATACTCCACGTAAATCGTATCTAGAATCTTTGCTCATTACTCAATAAAAAAGGCGCCTCAAAAATAAGACGCCTTAAAATTTTACTGGTGCTTATTTAAAACTAATAAGCTACCTTTTTTCTACTCTTCTCCTCCGTCGGAATCTTCTTCACCACCTTCACCTTCTGGTGCCTGTGGCTCTGATGGTACATAATCGTCTCTTAATATTGAGAACACTGTACGACGGTTTGCTTGGTGGGCAGCTTCTTTTTCTTCTTTAGTAGGCAGAGAAGCAATAAATGCTTCATCATAAACTACTGTTTTTCCGTCTTTTTCTACTTTGTACGGTGATGTTTCACCTAAACCTTTTGCTACCATCCTATCTGCAGGAATTCCTTTTGAAATTAGGTAGTCCACACAACTTTGAGCACGAGCTTGAGATAATTTCATGTTCGCTTCATCACTACCTCTGGCATCGGTATGTGCTAATAGTTCAATTACAATATTTGGGTTCTCCATTAAGATATCGTATAGATCGTTCAAACTATCTTTTGAGTTTACTTCAGGAGTTACCATTAACTCAGACTCAGCCAATTTATACAGAACTTTACTAAATTTGATTTCACCACAGTTTGAGCATTGTAATGAAAAATCGTGCACAAACGCAGTTGATTTTTCAATTCCAACAGTAGTTTCTTGTCCTTTATGTGATAAATAACCTCTTTTCTTGTAATCGGTAGAAGCGCAATCAGTTGAGATATTCTTAGCTGAGGAAGTTTTTGAAGCAACTATAGTGTAAGAAGTGTTTTCCTGAATATATCTGTCTTCGTTTTCCTTTTTGTCGAATTTGTAAAACCCTTGTGCATCAGTAATAGTTTCCACTGAAGAACCGTCTGTTCCAATCAACTTAACTGTAGCACCAGCAATAGGGGAATTACAAGTTACATCTCTAATGGTACCTTGCAACACGTAAATAATTGGAGGCAATTTGAACGAATAAATATCGTCTCCACCTTTACCACCACCTCTGTTTGAAGTAAAGTAACCTTTGTCCCTGTTACCCATGAATACAATTCCGAAATCATGTGCAGGACTATTTAATGGGTATCTTAGATTCTCAACATTTCCCCATTGATTTTTACCAGTTTGCTCCGCTTTGAACATATCCAAGCCACCCATACCAATATGACCATCAGATGCGAAATATAACGCACCGTCGTCTTTAATGAATGGAAACATTTCATCACCTGGTGTATTGATACTAGCAACATTTTGGGGCTCTCCCCAAGCTTTAGAATCTTTATCCCAAGCTACAAACCAAATGTCTTTTCCACCTTTTCCGCCAGGAGCGTCAGAGGAGAAGAACAACAATTCGTCTTTATTACTTATCGATGGGTGTCCAACAGTAACTGAATCGTCAAAGAATTCCATTTTTACTGGCTCTACCCAATCCGTTGCTCTTTTTGTTGCTTTCCAGATTTGACAACCCCTAGATTTGTTTTTTTCCATAGGACAATGGGTATAGTAAATTTCTTTGTCCCTGTAGGTAATAGTACCAGATCCTTCGTTGAATTCTGTATTAACTGGAACTGCTAGAGGTTGTGGAATACTCCATTTTCCTTTTCTATCTTGTTCAGAATAAAACAAATCGGTAAAAGACTCACCAGAACGGCTATCCAACTCATTACCCATAGTTCCTGGACGCGATGAAACAAAAATCATTTCATCATTTTTTCTACCTAAAAGTGTAGGCGAGTAATCGTATTGTTTAGAGTTTAATTGAGAAACGTTTTCTACAATGTATGCAGTAGGCTTCTCTGTCCATTTTTCAGCTTTTTCACAAGCTAAAAAACCTTCTTCCCCTTTTGGGTCTGATGGCACAATTCCTTTGTAGGTATTATAGTATTCCTTGGCTTCACTATACTTACCGGTTAATCGGTGCGTTTCTGCTAAATACAAATACAACTTTGGATCTTCGTCTCCGTATTTGGCTTTTTCTGACTTAAGATACCATTCAATTGCTAACTCAGGATTCTCAATTAATCTGTAACATTCACCAATGCGGTAGATAATTCGGATTTTCTCTTCTTTCTTTTTCTCTTTAGTATATGCTTTTTTGTACAGATCTACTGCAGTGAAATACGACTCACTTTTCCAGGCGTTATCAGCTTCTTTTGTGTAATCTTTTTGCGCAAATACTAAAGCTGTGAACAGCAAGGAGATACTTAAAACTAGAGCTCTTTTCATATAGTTTTCGTACTTAATTATGAGTATACTCAACCGTTTGTATGGAATGAGTATGGTTATTAAAATAATTACAAAGCTGCTAAAATACTCTATTCTTCAATAAAAACAAGCGGTATTTCTAGCTACAAGTGTATTTATTTGCTCAAAATTACTTTGTAAAAAGCATCTCTCTGTACTTTGGAACTGGCCAAAGCTCGTTATCTATCAGAATTTCAAGCTTATCCACATTGTATCGAATCTCGTCAAAGCAAGAGAAAACCTTATCGCAATAAGCCTTAGCTTGATCAGCTGCATCTTCTATATCATTAGCAACTTTGCGTGCTTGACGCATTTCTTCAGTTTTAACCTGCAGGATATTTACTCGTTCAGAAATTTCGTCAATAATTCTAAGTTGACCTTCACATTTCTTTTTGAACGTGTTGCCATAAATTTCTTTTAATCCCAGTACATTGTTAATAATTGAAGATTGATATTCAACCGCTGAAGGAATGATTTGATTCAAGACCATATCTTGTAAACATCTAGATTCTATCTGAACCTTCATTCTGTAGAACTCTTGTGCTATTTCATAGCGCGCTTCAATTTCAACATCGCTAAAAACATCGTGCTTAGTAAAAAGCTCCATAGCATCCTCACGGATCATAAAGTCAAGTGCGTATGGCGTTGTTTTCACGTTGTTCAATCCACGTTTTTCCGCTTCTTTTACCCAAGCATCGCCGTAGCCATCTCCTTCAAAACGTATTTTCTTTGACTCTACTATATAGTTTTTAATCACAAAGAAAATAGCGTCATCTTTCTTCTCACCCTTCTTAATTAGAGTATCAACATCGTTTTTAAAACGAGTTAATTGCTCAGCCATCATTGTATTAAGGGTAATCATTGCTGATGCACAATTTGATGCAGAACCAACTGCTCTAAACTCAAATTTATTACCAGTAAATGCAAATGGAGAAGTTCTGTTTCTATCCGTATTGTCCAACATAATATCTGGAATCTTACCTATTCTAAGTTTTAAGTCTGTCTTTTCGTCTGGCGTTAAAGTAGACTTATTTACTTTTTTCTCAATTTCATCTAAAACAGCTGATAACTGGGAGCCGATGAAAGTTGAAATGATTGCTGGTGGAGCTTCATTAGCACCAAGTCTATGATCGTTACCAGGAGAAGCAATGGTTGCACGCATTAAATCGGCATATGTATTAACCGCTGCAATTGTGTTTACGAAAAAGGCCAAGAATCTCAGGTTAGTTTTAGGATTAACTCCAGGGCTCAATAAGTTTATTCCAGTATCCGTTGCTAATGACCAGTTATTGTGCTTACCCGAGCCATTCATTCCTTGGAAAGGTTTTTCATGCAACAACACATGAAAATTATGTTTGATAGCTACCTTTTCAAGCAAGTCCATTATTAATTGGTTATGGTCAACCGCAATGTTCACCTCTTCAAACATTGGTGCTAACTCAAATTGGTTTGGAGCAACTTCATTGTGTCTTGTTGTAACGGGAATTCCTAGTAAGTGAGATTCAGTTTCAAAATCCTGCATAAACGCCATTACTCTATCTGAAATTGATCCGAAATAATGATCATCAAGTTGTTGACCTTTTGAAGAAGAATGTCCAAACAGCGTTCTACCAGTCATCACTAAATCTGGTCTTGCATTAAATAACGCCGCATCTACCAAAAAATACTCTTGCTCCCAACCTAAAGTTGGTACTACTCTAGAAACATTTTTTTCGAAATATTTCATTACTGCAAGGGCAGCTTTTTCAACTGCCGCACTCGATTTTAATAAAGGAGCTTTATAATCAAGCGCTTCTCCAGTATATGAAACAAAAACTGTTGGAATACACAGCGTTTTTCCGATTAAAAAAGCTGGAGAAGTTGGATCCCAAGCAGTATACCCACGAGCTTCAAAAGTATTTCTGATACCACCGTTTGGAAAACTTGATGCATCTGGTTCTTGTTGCACTAATGCGCCACCACCAAATGTTTCAATTGCCTTACCATTAGCTAATGGTTCCATGAAAGAATCATGCTTTTCTGCCGTTCTTCCGGTTAATGGTTGAAACCAGTGTGTGTAGTGTGTTGCCCCTTTACTCAGCGCCCATGCTTTCATAGACGAAGCTACCTGATCAGCAACTTTTCGCTCCATTCTTACACCTTTTTCAGAGGCATTTATTACGCTTTTGTATGCTTCCTTTGAAAGGTACTCTTGCATCTTTTCGGTATTGAAAACATTCTCACCAAAGAAGTCAGAGATTTTTGTAGAAGGTGGCGTTTGCCAATTTGGTTTTCTATCTGATAGTTTTTCTAAAGCTGCAAATCGTAAAGTGGACATTTTGTTAGATTTTTAAGTTAAAATGCAAATCTAACTCATTTTTTAGGGGGGTACTTATCTATTTTTTAAACAAAAATCAATTTAACCCCCTTGATTTTTGATGGTCACTGCAAATAATAATAGAAATAATGTTGATAAATCTAAAATCTGGTTAACATTATATGCTGAAAATTAAAACCTATTGTGCTCTCATTCTCTAATGAGGAGGGTTGTGATTTGTTTTGCCTAACTCTTTCTTTCCAATAAACAGGTAAGAATAATAGTCATTGGATTTTAATTAATCTTAGATAACTATATCCCGTAATCTAGATCAAAAAAAAGCCCCTCAGTATTTACTGAAGGGCTTTTTTAGAAAACCGGCAACGACCTACTCTCCCGCCTGGTAGGGCAGTACCATCGGCGCTAGTGGGCTTAACTACTCTGTTCGGAATGGTAAGAGGTGATCCCCACTGCCATAGTCACCGTAAGCTTTTATCCCCATTTCTATCGGGAAACTTCTTTGTTAGCTTCTTTGTTGTAATTCTAGTTACTAATAACTTATCACTACTAACTATCAACTAACTCAATATCATAACATAATGGACCTTCCGAAGAAAAACAAAGCTCAATCGCTTTATATAAACATTGCTCATGAAGGGAAGACATTGGGTAATTAGTACTGCTCGGCTTTGCCATCACTGACTTTACACCTGCAGCCTATCAACGTCGTCATCTCCAACGACCCTTAAAGGAAATCTCATCTTGAGGCGAGTTTCGCACTTAGATGCTTTCAGTGCTTATCTCTTCCAAACATAGCTACCCAGCGGTGCTCCTGGCGGAACAACTGGTACACCAGAGGTTTGTCCAACTCGGTCCTCTCGTACTAGAGTCAGGTCCTCGCAAATTTCCAACGCCCACAGTAGATAGGGACCGAACTGTCTCGCGACGTTCTGAACCCAGCTCGCGTGCCACTTTAATGGGCGAA
>CBFICO010000034.1:0-21086 GCA_965661115.1 Salibacteraceae bacterium | reverse complement strand
TTGAAAAACAAAGGTGAGCGCAAATGGCACCCATAGTAACAAAAACAACAGCACCGTTTTTACATACAGTGATAAATTTCCTGTTTTTTTAATCTCGTTTTCTTTAAAATATTGGTTGACTCTTTTTCTGAGGGCTTTGTAAAATGCGTCTCCATCTGGAGCGGTAAATCTTGCTGCTTTCAAATTCTAAAGTTTTAGCTTACAAATATAAGGTGCTCTGATTTTGAAAAAAAAACAAAAATCATAAAAGTGAAAGAGCTTATCAACGAATGAGAAAAGTACAACACCCTCATTAAGTGATGGTTACTATCATTCAGGTTGCACCAACAACCCACTTACTCGTATTAATTCAAATTCGCTTAATCGGACCTGGTACTTTGAGTTTTCGATATTGATTTTTGAACGCAGGTAATTTATCTGAGCCGTTCTGAATTCTACATTGGTTACTGAACCCAATTGATATAGCTCACGAGTTCGATTAAAATTTGATTCTGCGCTGGTTAGATTGCGTTCATTCATTGCTAAAATTTTTAGGTTTTTTTCGTAATCTACCCACGCATTGTTTAAATCCGTTTTGAGTTGATCGATAGAATTTAACCAAGCCATTTCTTGACTCTCTAATGCCACCTGCGCATTTTTTGAACGCGTTTTGCGCTGTGATGCCTGAAATATTGGGTAAGAAAGAGTTATTCCTCCTGTAAAACCCAGATTCTTTGCTTCCAGTAAGTTTCCAACTTCGTTGTTTTGCTGCCTGTAACCGTATTCTCCATTTAAAGATATGGTAGGTAAATAACCTGAATTAGCGATTTGCGCTTCTTTTTCTGCCACCAAATTTGCATACTCGGCATTATTCACTTGAGCATTATTCTGTTTGGCTTGTTTTTCTAGCTCTGCAAAATTCATTATGGAATTAATATCCACTTCTTCAGAAATATGAAACCCAAATGGCAACTGGTATCCGGTGAGTTGATTGAGATTATTACTTGCTTGCAGATAGTTTGCTTCGGCATTTGCAAGGGTAACACTATCGGTGTTTAAATCTACTTGTGCGCTTAAAAAGGCTAAAGAAGAACTTGATCCCGTCTCGAATTTATCTTTAGCTCGTAACATTCTTTCGTTTGATAATTGTACCGATTGTAAGGCCACCTTTTTGTTGTTCTTTGCTGAAGCCATTAAGTAGTAAGAAGAAATTACTTGCATAAGCGTATTTTCAATTGCCGCTCTTGCTTTAGCGTCTTCCAAGTCAACCATTAATTGGAGTTTATCGTAATTGCGGAACATCGCCATCCCATCAAAAATTACCCAGTTAGCACCTATACCTGCATTCAGCGAAGTAGATTGAGCACCATCAACCGAAATATTTATGGGTTGTGGTTGTGCCAACAATTCTACCTCCGTATTTTGGTTTGAATAGGTTGCACCTGCATTTACGCTTACCGTTGGCAGCATACCTGCATTTCCAGGGCTCGCATTATTTTCAGCAACCTCAACATTGTTTTGTAACATTTGAATATTGTGGTTGTGTTTTAGGGCTAACTCTAAAACTTTATCTAAAGAATATTCTTGAGCCTTTAGATAAGAACCAATAAAGACGATTCCAAAAAGAGCGATTAAATTTTTCATTCTTCTCTTTGTGTTAATTGTTCAGATTCCAACTCAATGTAAGCAGGTTCAACTTCAACATTTGCTGGTCTTTTTCCCGTCCAAAGCCAGTTTAATGCAACTTTTATTCTATTGAGCATAACTAAAAACACGGGTAACACCACTAATGTTATAAATGTTGCCACAGCCATTCCGTATGCCACAGAAATTGCCATTGGAATTAAAAATTGGGCTTGAAAAGATGTCTCAAAAATAAGTGGACCTAACCCAGCCACTGTAGTTACAGAGGTTAGTATAATTGCTCTGTATCGGCTTTTACCCGCTTCAAAAACAGCCTTATCAAAGTCCTTGTATTTTTTTACAAGCTCGTTTACTCTGCTCACAAAAACCAGACTATCGTTAACCATTACCCCTATAAGTGCAATGATGCCAAACATGGAAAGCAAGCTAATTGCGTGACCATGAAAATAATGTCCCCATCCTACTCCTATTATGGCAAAAGGAATGGTTAGGAATACTAAAAGTGCCTGCCAAAAAGAACGAAACGTAAGTACAATTACCGATAACATTAACAGAAGAATTATAGGGATAACCCGCTTACCCGATGCCGCTGTTTTTTGTTGTTGCTTGCTTTGCCCTTCGTAAGAAACAGCTATTGAAGGATATTTCCCTAAAATTTCAGGAATAATATTTTCTCTTACGTCCGCCATTATTTCACTAGCAGAAGCGGTTGGGTCTCCGAGTTCTGCTTCAATTCGAACTTCTCGTCTACCGCCTAGGTGGTTAATAGCAACAATACCTCGCTCAATTTCATACTCGGCTACTTCCTTCAATGGAATTTGCATTCCGGTAGCGGTGCGAATTCGCATATTCTCTAATCGTTTTACCGAACCTCTATCCTCTAAATTATAACGCACCCAAACTTTCACTTCATCTAATCCCCTTTGCAAACGCTGCACTTCAAATCCAAAAAATCCTTGGCGAACCTGCCCCACCACATCGCGCATGGTTAAACCCATAGCATAAGCCTTCTCTTTTAGTTTTAATCTAAGCTCTCGAGCGCCCTTTTTATCGTTATCGTTAACGTCTTTAAGCACCGGCAGCTGCTTTAACTTGGTTTTTAATTCCTCTTTTGCCAAGTTCAGTTGTTTTAAATCGTTGCCTAACAAGGACACTGATACTGGCTTACCGAACGGTGTTCGAATTCCGAAAATGAGTTTTTCTGCTTCGTAAACTGGACCAACCTCATCCCGAATCGCATTAGAGATTAAAAAACTTTGCATTCGTCTTTCTTCGGTACCTAACAAGCGAACCGTTACACTTCCAACATTTGTCCCAGGACCAACTTTAAGCAAAGTATTTTGAACTACTTGTTTACCATCAGCTCGCTCGGCAGAGAGTCTTTCTCCCACACGAAGGGCAGCTTCTTCAATCGATTTTAAGTGGTTTTCTGTTATGTTTTCTCGCGTCCCGCTTGGCATTTCAAGGTTTACAGTTATGTAATCTTGCTCTATAAATGGGAAGAAGGTTAGCTTAATTAAACCACCTTGAATTCCACCAATCGTAATTAAAAACAGTGCAATGGGAACCGAAAGAGCAAAGACCCAATTGTTAAGTGTAAACTTTAGAAATGGCGCGTAATATTTGTCGCGCAGAGTAGCCATCAGGTTATCGAATACGCGCTCAACTTTGTTCTTTTTTGCTTCTTTACTCAAAGCCTTAGAATGTGCAACGTGAGCTGGAAGGATAAATGCACCTTCTACTAAAGAAAATGCTAACGTACTTATTACCACAAATGCCATATCTGGAGCAAATTCGCCTAGTCGACCTTCTAAAAAGAAAAAGGAAGAGAAGGCAATTGCAGTAGTTAAAACCGCCGAAAACACCGCAGGAAGTACCTGCATAGTACCGTCAACGGCCGCTTGCAATGGTGGTTTTCCATCTTCGTATTGTTTGTAAATGTTTTCTCCAATTACAATTCCATCGTCAACTAGAATTCCAATTACGAGTATCATTCCAAAAAGAGAAATTACATTGATTGAAACCTCGCTATTGGCGCCAACTATAAACATCCCCATAAAGGCAATTGGAATACTCAGCGCCACCCAAAATGCTAACCGAATGTGTAAGAAAAATGCTAGAAATAGCAGTACTAAAACAAAACCAATAATTCCGTTTTCGAGCAATAAATCGATACGCTCGTTAAGTGTAATTGAACCGTCACGAACCAAGGTTGCTTTTACTACATCGTTCTCGGCATTGAATTTCTCCATGTATTCTTTTACCGACTCTGTAACAAAAAGAATATCCTCTTCAATAGTATTACTTACCTCAATAATAACCGAAGGCTCGCCGTTTAGGTAACTTCTATTCGGAGATTCAGCCCAAATGTCACTTACGGTGGCAACGTCTCTTAATCGTACAATTCTGCCATCTGGCGTGGTTTTAATTACAATATCTCTGAATTCGTCGGCGTAATAACCCTTTGTATTTGCGCGAATAATTAACTCTTCTTCTGCGCCACGCACTTTACCTCCAGTAACCTCTAAGTTGGCATTTTGCACACGCTGACTTACCTCCAAAAATGTAAGGTTATACGCTCTTAATGCGCCTTCTTTTAGGGCGATTTCAATTTCTTCATCCGGATAACCTGATAGCGCAATTTTACTGATCCCATCAATGGCCAAGAGGTCGCTTTCGGCTTTCTGAGCAAACTTCTTTAGCGTATTTAAGGATACATCTCCACTTAAAGAAAAGCTAATGGCAAAGTTTCTACTTTCCTGTTTGTAAATTACCGGGGGCTCCATACCGTCTGGGAAAGAAGGAATTCTATCCACGGCATTTTTTACATCTTGCAACACTAGGTCGGTGCTGTACGATTGCTCAACTTCTACGGTAATTACACCAGAGTTTTCTTGACTTACAGAATTGATTTGCTCAATTCCGGTAACTCCACGCAAGTTGTCTTCAATCTTTAATACAATCCCTTTCTCAATTTCTTCTGGAGAAGAACCTGGGTAAACGGTTTCAATTTTAAGTATTCGACTTTCCGAAACGGGAAAAAAGTTCTTCTTCCAGCTTTTCAACCCAAACCAACCAAACAACAAGATGAGAATCATCAAGGTGTTTCCTGCAACCGGATACTTAATGAAATAGGTAATTAAATTTTTCACGACAATTATTTCAGTTTTGGATTAACCACCATTCCGTTGTAGGCTGTGCTAAATACTTGCCCCAAAATTTTTGTTCCGTTTTCTAACCCACGAACTACCACTTCGTTTTCCCCAATCGTTAGCACTTCAACTTGCTTAAGTGCCAAAACTGTGTCTTGAACCGTATAAACCTGATTGGTTCCAATCAAGAGATTTCTTGGAATTTGGATTGCGTTATCAAATCCGCCTGAACCGATATCTCCCGATAGATAAAGCCCTTCAACCAATTTATCTGAGCTAACATCAACGTACACTTTTAGGGTTTGAGTTCCTTCGTCAACGTGTTCTGAAATTCTACCAACTCTACCCAACCACTCGCCAGCAAAATCCTCTGAAATAAGCCTAACAGAATCACCAATGTTCACCGTATTGCTTTCGTTTAAATTGATTGAGGCTTCCAATTCAAAATCGCCTGGTTGAATTAAAGTTCCTAATTTTTGCCCTGCTCTAACCATAGAACCCGGCAGTAAATTCCCCTCAGCTAAGGTTCCAGAGAAAGGCGCTAACAAGTTAAACTTGGATAGTTTTTCCTCTTGGCTTTTTATGTTGTAATACTGATTATATACGTTGCGTGCAATAAGAAAATTTTTGAATTTCTTGTTTTTGAATTCCGGCATTTCGGGAAAAGGTCTTTCCACCTCAATGGAATTCAAATAAGCATTCCAAGCATCAATTTCGGTTGGAAAGTCGTATTTAATATCCGCTGAAAGCTGTATTAAGGTATTTAACATAGTCGATTTACTGGAAAGCAAGGTTAATTTAAACTCGGTACTATCAATTCTTAAGAGCCTTGCACCCTGAGAAAAAGAAACACCTTCTTTGAACGGGCGCTCCGACGTTAAAACTTTTCCCTGTACTTCCGCAAAGAGCTCCACTCTATTCTTAGAGATCAACTTACCCGTTACTGAAATTGAATTTTTTACAAATCCATTTTGCACATCCTCTACCCATACGGTAGGTGTACCTCCAGAGGGGTTTCTTTTTGGTTCTTTAACTTGATTACTAAGGTACTTTTTAATACTAAAACCTCCACCAATTACCAATATTCCAAGCACTATGGTTACTTGTCTAGTCATCATTTGTTTAATGAATTTGAAATTATTTCAATAACACTACGCAGGTGGTTTTTAAGCTGTTCTGCTTCTTTTTCACCTAACTTTTTTTCAATCTTTTTTAGATTACCAAAACCAACTGGAAAAAATTGATCGCAAACTTTTTTTCCAGCCTTGGTAGCATAAAGTTTTTTTATTCTTCGGTCGTTTTCATCGGGCCTTTGCTCAACCAAATCACGTTTTACCAAACTATCAACCAATCGAGAAACTCCGGGCTTTACTTTGTTTAATCCATCGCATATTGCTTGCTGACTTAAACCTTCGTGCTTGTTGATGTACATAAGCATACGCAGTTGTTCAAAAGGTACTTCTACCCCAGCCTCAGTAATTACACGTTGCATATGAGTTACTAGACCATTAGTAGCAGTGGTTAGTAAATAACCCAAATTGTTCTGAATGTTATAATCTTCTAGTTTCAATTTAGTTAACCTGTTAACGGTTGCAAAGCTAACTTTAATTTTAGAAAAGCAAATAGAATCGAAAAAAGTTGTGTTAAAAGTTTCTTTTCTAGCTAAACGGCAACTAATTAGCTCAATGGTATAGCACACAATGCTACTTTTGAACCATGGAATTTGAGCTTACTGAAGATTACATAGAATTAAACAAATTACTTAAGTTAGTTGGCCTGGTAGAGTCTGGAGGCGCAGCCAATACTGTAATTATAGACGGTGAAATAACCGTAAATGGTGAGCAAGAATTCAGAAAACGAAGAAAGCTTAGACAAGGTGATGTGGTTTCTTTTCACGAACAGAAAGTAGCAATCAAATAGCATGAAGCTTTTTAGTTTTTTAGTCTATTACCTTATTGTAATTCCATTTAGCAATCTTCCATACCGGATTCTGTATATTATTTCCGACGTTATGTTCCTGTTACTTTATTATGTAATTGGATATCGGAAAAAAGTAGTTTACCGCAACCTTTCAAAATCGTTTCCCACCCATTCCAGAAGAGAACACATTAGAATTGCCAAGCAGTTTTACAGACAATTTTGCGATACCATAATTGAAGGCATTAAAGGACTCACTATAAGTAAAGAGGACATCGAAAAAAGGATGTATAATAGAAATCCTGAGTTACTCGAAAAGTATTTTAACCAAGGAAAATCGGTAATCATAACTACTGGACATTACTACAGTTGGGAGTGGTGGTTTTTAGGAATTGATACACCTTTAAAACACAAAGTTGTACTAATCTACAAGCAATTAAGTAACCAGTATTTTGAGAAAAAGTTGCAGAAAATCCGGTCGAGTTTTGGGGTGTTACCCTTACCCTTTCAGCAAGTGAAAGATTTTTTTGAAAACCATGAAAACGGTAGTTATGGTTACATCTTTGGAAGCGACCAAGCACCGCACAATGCTGGCAAAGCCTATTGGATGTGGTTTTTGAATCAAGAAACGCCCGTTGCATTTGGTGCCGAAAAATTTGCGGTTGAAAAAGACATACCGGTTGTGTTTTGTAAAATCAATAAAATTAGAAGAGGTTTTTACGAGTTTGAATACACTGAAGTATCTGCAGAACCCACAAAAACTTCATACGGTGAAATAACTGCAGCTTACACCAAAATGCTGGAGGAAACAATTATAAACGACCCAGTTGGATGGCTTTGGACACACAAACGTTGGAAACGCGAAAAGCCAGAAGGAATGGAGCTCCATGGAGAACCTTACTTGCCCAATTTAGATTAGCAAAAACATCCCTAACAAAGTAAGAATAACCACCTTACTCCATTTGGTAATGTGCCAAAACTTAGAACTGTTTAAATAATCAGTTAACCTGCCAGCAAGAACTGAAATTAGACCGAAAATTATAAATGCTTGGACAATAAAAACCAATCCTAAAACGCCAAACTGATAAGGCATGTCCCATCCGTTTGGGGTTATAAATTGCGGCAAGAGAGCAACAAAGAAAAGGGTAACTTTAGGGTTAAGCACGTTCATAAAAAATCCAGTGCGGAAAAGACTAAAGCCTCCAGTAGGTTGCTCAGGGTTTGCTGAAACTCCAGCCTCAATAGGCTCTTCTTTAGTTGCCTGAAAAGCCAAATAAAACAAGTATGCAGCACCTAGGTACAAAACAATTGAGTACACAACTTCTGACTGTTTCAAAACAACAGACAAACCAGTGGCAGCAATGGCAGTGTGCACCCAAACTCCACTTACTAAACCAGATGAGATTAAAATTCCAGTTTTTGCACCTCGTGTAATACTCTGGGTTAACAGGAAAATATTGTCTGGTCCAGGCATTAGCGTGAGTAACACAGAGGCTGTAAGGAAAGAAAATAGCGCTTGAAGTTCCAATAGAAAAATCTTAATGACTAGAGCTACCTCTCCAAGCTTTTAATTCTTTCCTCTAGCTGTTCAATTAATTCTTGTTGTTTATTAATCATTTCTTGTTGCTCCTGCATTGCCTTTACCAAAGGAACTACAAACTCTGAATACCTTAATCCATAAATATCTTGATCATTTTTAGGAGCGTCAACACCGCTGAATGAATAGCCTAATTCTTTCGCAGCTTTTTCTACATCTTGCGCTATAAAACCCGACTGAACAGTCTTCGACTTTTCTAATCTATCTGTTGTGTTCGACCCATAAGTTTCCAATGAATCTGTATTCTCTAATTGCTCGAAAATTTCCTCCGTTTTTAGCGTATATGTTACAGGTTCCAGTTTAATTATGAAGTCAATTCCAGCTACATCAGATTTCACATTTTCTTTAAACCTCCCATCCGAAATAGTGGTCCAACCTACCTGCCCTCCAATACTGGTTACTGATGAATTTCCAATCCTAACTTGGTTTGAAGCTGTTGTTCTGGCATTATAACCAAGAGCCGTTACGTTTGAAAAATTTGTACCTGAAGCTGAACCTGCATATGAACCAACATATGTGTTTTGCACACCTGTTTGACCATAATAACCAGCTCTAAAACCCAGAGCAGCATTTCTGCTCCCCGTTGTGTTTTGATATAGTGAGTTGACACCAATTGCAGCATTTTCATATCCAGTTGTAGTAAATCCACTTGAATAATATCCTGACGCCACATTGTCGTAACCCGTTGTATTCCTGTAAAGAGTGTACATTCCTGTACCAACATTTCTAAAACCTGTTGTATTAAAATATAACGAAGCGTAACCTAAAGCAGCATTTCTGAATCCTGTTGTATTAAATCTCAACGCACTTGCGCCTACCGCAGCATTATATTCACCAGTTGCATTCCTGTATAGAGCATAATAACCAGTTGCTGTGTTATATCGTCCAGTATTGTTTAACCTCAACGCCCCGAGACCAAATGCGGAGTTATATGAACCGGAAGTATTAGCGCCCAATGCGTAATATCCATAAGCAGAGTTTTGCTGTCCAATGGTATTTACCCATAAGGCCGAATATCCAGTAGCTGAATTATACCTACCTGTAGTATTATTTCTTAACGCATTACCACCAATGGCAGTGTTTTGTGACCCAGTGGTATTGTCACGACCACTTCTATAACCTACGAAAACATTGTCATTATTTGATAAATCATCATTTTGACCTACTTGCTCACCAATAAAAACAGATCGTCCAGAATTATAACTTTCTAATCTTGCTCCTTTCATTACCCATTGTTCGGTACCAGCAATATCAAATCGCATTATGTCTTCATCTGTGGATTCTTCCATTTGTATTTTAGTATCCCCATCTAAATCACTTACCTGAGTTGTATCTCCTAAAGAAACAGCACCAGGAACCGTCCAGGAGGCTTTACCATTTGCATCAGAGGTCAATAATTTACCTGCTCCAGCCCCAGTTGGTATAACTAAATCAGCTCGAACTTCTAAATCGCCATTTACCTTAATTTCATCCGTAGAAAAGTCACCGTATATTAAGGGCGAAGCGGTATTACTATTGTCAATATACAGTTTATCAGAACCTGTTTCTGAGTAACCTGCCTGGTATCCAATTAATACATTTCCTGATCCAGTTGAATTGTTGAATCCAGCATTCCTTCCTAATACCACATTATTATTTCCGTTAATGTTTCTGTATAACGCTCGCTGTCCAACAACCGTATTGTTTGAACCCGAAACAGAAGTTCTCATAGCATCATTACCTATTGCAACGTTTCTTGCTCCCGTAACATTTGAATACAAAGCTGCATAACCAACAACAGCATTGTAGGCCCCTGTCACCAAACTTCTTCCCGCAAATGATCCTAAAGCCGTATTACCAGTTGAGCTATTTGAATACAATGCATCATAACCAAAAGCGGAATTGTAACTTGTATTTGAATTACTTCTTAGCGCTCTAGAACCCATAGCAGTATTAGCTATTCCAGTCTGATTGGAATACATTGATTGGTAACCAATTGAAGCATTTCTCCAACCCGAAGTGTTACTGTAAAGTGCTTGACCTCCCACACTTGTATTTTCTCTACCCGTTGAGTTTAGCAACATGGCTTGTCTTCCCACACCAACATTGTAATAACCAGTAGTAGTTGTTTGTCCTGAATTATTTCCTAAAAATGTGTTGTTGTTATTGGTCAGGTCATCATTTTGCCCAGCGTTTAAACCAATAAATACTGACCCACCAGTTCCGGTCGGTTCTATTCTGGTAGATTGCATAATCCAACGTTCGGTTCCAGCTAAATCAAATCGAATTATATCCTCATCCGAAGATTCTTCAGTCATAATTTTTGTATCTCCATCCAAATCGGCTATTTGAGTTGTATCACCTAATGAAATAGAAGCAGCTGTTTGCCATGAAGCATTACCACTTGCATCCGATGTAAGAATCTTGTTTGCTCCAGCTCCGGTTGTCAATCTAATGGTGCTTGCTGTAATTCCATTGTTTACGTCCAAAGCTCCAAGGTTGGTCATATTCAATCCCGCGGCATTGTTACCTGCGGTAAGCACTGAATCGATTCCTTTAGTAGTGTAAGCGTTCCCTGAAGGGAATGTGACATTATTACCTCCAGAAATACTTAGCGTATTTCCAGATAAACTTAAAGTTTGAGCATCCGTATTGTCTAAATACCCAGCTAAATTCACTGTTTTTGCTCCTGCAGCATCGGTAATGGTTAAGTTGTTCGACGACAAGGTAAACGCAGTATTTAATTCATTAGTAGAATCGTTGTCGTTGTTTACAGAACCCGCAGGTAGAGTTACACTGTTTCCACCTGATATTGATAAGGTGCTCCCGTTTACAGATAGCGTTTGACTATCCGTATTGTCTTTAAACGCTGATAAATCTGCAGTTTTTGAACCTCCAGCATCAGTTATAGATAAAGTATTGCCGGAAACCGAAACTGAAGTGTTTAGCTCATTAGTAGAGTCGTTATCGTTGTTAACCGCCCCAGAAGCAAGTGTTACGCTATTCCCATTAGATATACTTAATGTATTTCCTGTAAGCGTTAAGGTTTGAATCTCGTTGGTCGAATCGTTATCATTATTAACTGAATTCGCAGGTAAAGTAACATTATTACCTCCAGAAATACTTAAAGTATTTCCGGACAAGCTTAGTGTTTGATTATCGGTATTGATTATTGAAAGATTTGCAGATTTTGCTCCACCAGCATCAGTAATAGTTAAGGTTGTACCAGACAAAGCCAATGAACTATTTAATTCGTTGGTAGAGTCATTATCGTTATTTACCGTAGTTGAAGGAAGAATAACAAAGTTTCCATCTTCAATACTCAAGGTATCTCCAGAAATCGTAAGGTTTTGATCATCGGTATTTACAGTACCCGAAGGCAGTACAACAAAGTTCCCGTTGCTAATAGACAATGTATCGCTGTTTATCGTCAGGTTCTGTAGCTCATTTGTGCTACTGCTATCGCCATCAAATCCACTGGTAGCTGCGGGGAGTTTTACAAATCCACCATTGCTTAGGTAAATGGTGTCACCACTAAGAGAAAGCATTTGCGTGTCGGTGTTGTCTAAATAGTTAGACAAGCTAACGGATTTTGTTCCTCCAGCATCTGTAATGCTTAAAGTGTCATTACTAAGCAATACAGAAGTTATCAATTCATTGGTGGAATCGTTATCGTGATTTACAGCTCCTGAAGCAAGAGTTACGCTATTACCATTGGATATACTCAGGGTATTTCCAGTTAGATTTAGCGTTTGCAACTCATTGGTAGAGTCGTTATCGTTGTTTGGAGCACCTCCAGCAGGAAGTGTAACTGAATTTCCGCCACTAATAGAAAGCGTATTTCCTGACAGGGTTAAATTTTGAGCATCTGTGTTTAAATATTTGGTCAGAATAACTGGAGATCCGTTCTCAATGTAGAGAGTGTCACCTGAAAGGCTCAAGTTTTGGTCGTCTGTATTCACAGATCCAGTTGGAAGCACAACATAATTTGATTTACTAATAAACAGTGTATCCGAACTTCTACTTAAAGATTGAATTTCATTAGTAGAATCGTTGTCGTTATTTGGAGCTCCACCAGCTGGAAGCGTTACTGAATTACCACCTGAAATTGATAGAGTATTACCACTCAAAGAAAGGGTCTGGCTATCCGTGTTGTCTAGTAAAGAAGACAAATTTGCTGATTTGGAACCACCGGCATCTGTAATAGTAAGTACGTTTCCAGAAAACTGAACTTGTGAGTTTAATTCATTAGTAGAATCATTGTCGTTATTTGCTGAGCTGCCTGGTAGGGTTACCGAATTACCCCCGCCAATAGATAGAACATTGCCGGATAAACTTAAGGTTTGAGCATCAGTATTATCTAATAAAGCACTCAAATTGGCCGATTTGGTGCCTCCAGCATCAGTAATAGAAAGAGTTGACCCAACAAAGCTTACCACGCTAATGAGTTCGTTGGTGCTGTCGTTATCATTACTCTGAGCAGCACCACCAGGAAGAATCACAGAGTTCCCTTTAGAAATGGTTAACGTATTCCCAGTAATTGAAAGGTTTTGAATCTCGTTTAAAGAATCAACATCTTGGTCTGCGTTTACATGATTGTTTATTAGACCAGCTAAATAAATGCTGTCGTTTCTTACCTGCTGTTGAATGGTTATTAAGCGACTATTTATTACCACAATGCTATCATTTAAGTCACTTATATCCTTGGAGTAATCTTTACTTGGAAGGTAAACTGAATTTCCGTTTGATAATCGAAGCGTGTCGTTGGAAAAAGAAAGCAATTGCAACTCATTTGTAGCACTGGTATCAGAATAGCTCACATTAGCAGCATATAGCGCATAAGGGACAGAAACTAGCTGCGCATAACCCATTACTTGAAAAGCACTTCCTCCTGATTGATCGATGGAAACTTTTAATACGTGAACGTCGGTACCCCAATCAACGTCTGATAAGGAGCCTACTTTATTGCTACCTGCACCAATTTGCAAATTAACTAACCCAAAGCTGTTTGTTGTTACACGATGCTCCTCTTGGTACACTTGAATTCCAACTGAGTGGGTCTTAAGGATTGTCAATTGTATGGACACGCTTTTGTTTTCAATTACCTCATTATTTGCATCGCGAATAACAGCCTGATAATTTATTAGTTGAGGCGCTTGTGCCTCAGCAATTCCACACCATACCATGATGGAGAAGAGTAAAATCAGTTTTTTCATAAACTTTATTGTTTAATTACTTTGTACAGATTTACAGCCGCATTTTTTGTATCGTATATCCTTAAAAAATAACTACTTACTGGATAGTCTCTGAGATCGATCACCAAATCTTCTCTCGCGTTAAATTCTGCAAGTAAAGCACCTTTTGCGTCAATAATATTTACTTCAAGGTGTTCTAAACTACTCTGGACTCCAAAATCTACATTTAGAAATTGAACGGTTGGGTTGGGCCATACTTTAATTTCTAGTTCGTCGCTCTCGGGGTGAGCGCTCTCGGAAAAGTCTATAATCTCGAAAAAAGTTTGATGAAAACCTTGTGTAACGCTGGAAGCACCTCCTCCATTAAGATAGGTCTGTATAATGGGTTCTCCAACAGTAAAGTGTATTGAACCTTTGTTGGATTTTAGCTCTTCACCAGCAGAACCTATTACTTGATGGTTAGTATCAATCTGCGCATTTACGGATAAAAAACTGATAATCAGTAAAATGAGTAAAAAAAAATTTTGCATAAACTTCAATTATTGAGTAAAGTTAAAATTTGTTTTATTCTGGAAATTAAAGTGAATAAACAATTTTAAATTTTAATGCTAATGGGTCTTTAGAAAGATAAGTTCTTAAAGGAAAACATAAAAAAAGCCCCAACATTTCTGTCGAGGCTTTTGTACCGAAGGCGGGAATCGAACCCGCACTCTGAAACCAGAACTGGATTTTGAATCCAGCGCGTCTACCAATTCCGCCACTTCGGCTCTTGCCAACCTAACGTCCGCCTTCCGATAATTATCGGAATCGGCAATTATTGGGGCGGCAAAAATATTTATTCTTATCAATAAATCACCATGTAAACATGGCCAAACTATGTCTTTTGCTTTTTCTTTTTTGCAGCCGGAAAAAGTACGTTGTTCAGTATTAAACGATAGCCTGGAGAGTTAGGATGTAAATCTAAATCTGTAGGAAGGTCACCTACAAAATGCTGATAATCTTCAGGGTCGTGGCCGCCATAAAAAGTCCACTGCCCTTTACCGTATTTACCGTGTATGTATTTGGCTGAGTTTAAAGATTTGTTTTCTCCCATGATCAAAACCTCAGGCTTTATAAACCCTTTATTAAACGCCGTAGTTTGCCCCATAAATCCTTTAATTCTAGATACATGATTCTGGCAAAGCATAGAAGGAACTGGGTCCCATTTTGCAGAATATTCAAACAACGTGAAGTAATCAATATTTTCTGGTGTTCTTGAGTGTAATGGCGTTGCGTCTATATTCGAAAATTCATACTCCATTGGGTTTCTACTAATTAAAAAATCACGAAAAGCAAACGTATTATCGTATTCTAGTTTGTTGTGGCAATTGTGTTCAGCAGGATCGCCATCAAACATAGTTTCGCAGATATCTACCTCTTCTGCGCTTAAGGCTATATCGTAGCTATCGGTTCCAGAACACATAGTAAAAACAAACCCTCCACCAGCAGTATATTCTTTAATTTTTAGAGCAACACCAAGTTTTAACTCGCTAACCTTACTAAACCCTAATCGTTCTGCAGTTGCTTCAAACTCTTTTAGTTGTGCTTGGTACCAAGCAGCATTTCGGTATGCAGCATAAAAACGACCATACTGCCCTGTAAAATCTTCATGATGCAAATGCAACCAATCGTAAAGGTGTAAATCGCCTATAATTATTTCATCATCGTAGATAACGGTGTATGGAATTTCTGCGTAGGTGAGTACCAGTGTAACCGCGTCATCCCAAGGTTGCTTTCCTTTTGGCGAATAGACGGCAATCTTTGGAGCTTTTTCCAACTTTACCACTTCCATATTTACTTCTGGATTGGCAATTTCTTGTTTTATGGCAGTTCCTTGCGCGTCTGCAATGGTTAGGTAGGTAACTCCTCTAATTACACATTCAGCCTCGATGTCTTTTGAATAAGGCATCATAAAACTACCCCCTCTATAGTTGAGTAGCCACTCCACCGTTACTTCGTGCTCTAACACCCAAAATGCAATTCCGTACGATTTCATGTGGTTGCGTTGTGTATCATCCATAGGAATTAGAATTTTACTAGCAAAAGCACTCGTAAAACTGAAACACAGAATAAACAGAAGCAGTCGTTTCATAAGTGTACAAATTTAGAAGTTCGATAAAAAACTTGGCTTCAAAAGCTGTTAATTAGCTATACATTTATAAAAAAAACATTTTATACAATGCAAAAGATAGTCCTTGGTTTATTAGCAGTTACTATTCTTTCAAGCTGCGGCGGCAATTCTGATTCTGGAAAAACAGAAGATCTAACTAAAAAAGTTGAGGCACTAAAAAAGATAAAGGCCAATCCCGAAACGGCTGAAGGAATGATAATGATTCAGCACATGGTTAACTCCTTCAACGAAATGCAAGAGGAGAATAAAAACTATGCTTATCTCTTGGGCGAACTGTCTTTTCAATGCGATTATATCTTTATGAACTGTAGTATGAAAGGAGCTAATCACGACAGTCTTCATACTGTGCTTGAGCCAATATTGGCTTCAATACAATCTGCAAAAAACGACACCTCAGTTGCTGAAATAAACCAAGAATTGCAAAAAATCTTAAACCAAACGGAACGGTTTTTCAATCGATTCGAGACGCAACAAGACCCGGCTTAATTCAAAAAAATATTTGCTCCTTCTCTAGGTTATTAAAATAATATTTAGATGTTTGTCTAAATATTTAATTAATGAACAAACTGTTTAAGGCACTCAATGATGATACCCGCAGGCAAATACTTGATTACCTGCGAAATGGACATATGACAGCTGGTGAGATCGCGGAACAATTCAACATTTCAAAGCCCAGCATATCGCATCATTTAGATATTCTTAAACAGGCCGAGCTGGTTGAAAGTTACCGCGAAGGACAGTTTATACATTACTCACTGAATACTACTGTAATGGACGATATAATTAATTGGTTTTTAACCCTTAAAACTAAATCTGATGAAAAATAAAACAACGCATTTGAAGGTCTTCTGTGGATTATTTTGCTAATCCCTATTTTATACTTTTTGGCAACTTACGGTTCTATGCCTGATAAAGTACCTACTCATTTTAACACTTCGGGCATATCGGATGATTACAGTTCAAAAGGCTCGCTGTGGACTTTGGTTGGTGGAATCCAGATTATGTTGTACTTAATTATTAAATACTCACCTAACCTCGATCCAAAAGGAAATTTGAAGAAATATGGAAACTCGTTCAACCAACTCCGTTTGATACTTCAACTTTTTATTGCAGCCGTTTCTATGATAATTCTATTGTATGTACACGAAGCAATTGAGAACACCATTACCGTAATAACCGTTGCGCTCGCTGCTTTGATTATGCTACTCGGAAACTACCTACAAAATGTAAAACCAAATTACATTATCGGCTTCCGAACACCATGGACGCTTGAAAATGAACAAGTTTGGAGATCAACTCACCGATTAATTGGACGGATTTGGTTTTTCTCGGGCTTAGGAATGATGGTAGCTCTAGTCTTTATTCCACAAGAATTAGCAATAAAATCTTTTGTAATTATTACTATAGTCGGAGTACTTGTGGGTACAATCCATTCCTACCCAGCATTTCATGCGATTAAAAATCAATAATTACCCCAAATGTAGGCAACACCGTACCAGCTGTACTCGGAATTTGCTCGAGGTTATATTGCTGTTGAGCAAATGGAGCGTTTGGATTTAAAATTACTGGTGCCCCAGTTGCATCTTCCACAGGGAATAAAATCGGCTGTGCCTGAGCCTGGAAATTGTACAAGTTTTGTATATCGAAATACAAGTTCAAGGACCATTTTTCGAAGTTCCAGATTTTATCCACCCTAATATCTAACTGGTGAAATTCTCCCAGATTTACGGAATTAACATTTGCGTAGTCTAGCACTCCAGCAGGGTTAACGTCATACACTGGTCTTAACGCTGATGCTCCCAATAAATAAGGTGTGGCAGGTCGCCCACTTACATAACGCCATCGTGCTCCTACTTCCCAATTTTTCTTGAATTTTTTCCCAGCAGTCAACGAAATTAAATGCTCAGAATCCCACGCAGAGGGAGCATAATTACCATCCGCATTAGTAAACTCACTACGCACCCATGTGTAGCTTAATATTCCATAAAATCCTTTATACAGTTTTTGTTGCGCCATAAACTCCATTCCATATGCTCTTCCCTCTGATGTTGATGAAGCTTCTTCATTTCCTATTACGCCAAAATCGGCACCTAAATTGGCAAGACTAATTCCCTTATCCACCAACATTGGATAGTCTTGATAGTACTTATAAAAACCTTCGACCGTTATTTTTGAAGATTCTTTTGGGCGATATTCTAAACCTCCATTCAGGTGATTTGCTTTGATGTATTTAACCCCATTTTGCTTATTGATAAACTCACCATTACGTTGAAATCCCATTACTGTATATGGAGGCAATTGAGTAAATCTACCTGCAGCCAAGTTTATCGAGTATTTTTCACTTAAAGCGTAAGCTAAACTCGCACGGGGTGCTAGTTGATTAATAGGATTGGCCATATAGTCGTTAAAATCGTTCGCATCGGTCCTTAACCCTACACTCACATTAAGTCGGCTTTCTAACAAGCGCTTGCTAACTTGAACAAATGCCCCATATTTATTCAAATTGAAAACTGAGTTAAAATTGAAGGTATCTAAACGAGCTGGTGCAATCGGAGAGGCGGGAATAAACACTCTATTAAAAGTTGCGTTATTGTACTTGGCAAATTCATAATTAATACCCGCTACAATTTTCCAATCTTTTACTCGCGTGGTGTTTTCAAACCTGAACTTATTTTCTATCTCTTGCGATTTATATCTTAATGTCAGGTTATCTTCTGAGCTATTATCGTTGTTAGTGTATTTCTCAGCTTCGTTGTTTAGCATATTTCTACTTACTACATAAGTCTGGAAACTGTTATCTTGGAAGTGTTTGTAAACTGCTCCTATTGTATAATTCCATTGATCTGAACTCGGCAAATTATTCAATATATACCGCTGTTCTTTCGTTTCATTTGCATCTAGATTGAGCACGTTTTTATCTAAGGCACCAATGCTAATTAGGCTGATTTCATTTTTCTTGTTGATTTTGTGCTTAACCTTAGTTTGATAGTCCCAGTATGTTGGAAGAAAAGGTAATCCAAGCGCGGTGAACAAAAACTGCAAGTAAGATTGTCTTGCGGAAAAAACGAAGGTTGTTTTTTTGTCTTTACCAAGAGGACCATCGAGAGTCAAACCCAAATCAGACGCACCTACAGTAACTTTACCTTTCAGTTTTTCATTGTTTCCGTCAAGCTGCTTAAAAGTCAATAGCGAACTCAACATATTTCCTCTACTTGCCGGGAAAGCACCTGCCTGAAAGTCTACTTCTCTAATAAGATTTACGTTAATGATACCTACCGGCCCACCAGAAGCACCTTGAGTTTGAAAATGGTTGATTGTTGGCACTTCAATTTCATCCAAATAAAAACGGTTTTCGTTTGGAGCACCACCTCTAATAATAATGTCATTTCTAAACGCTGGGGTTGATGTAACACCAGGGAATGATTGCACCACTTTAGAAATATCTCTGTTTGCTCCAGCAGCTCTTTCTATTTCAGCCACACTTATAGTTTGCATAGAAAGTGGGCTTTCCATGGTCTTATTAAATGCAGAAGCTTCCACCACCACCTCTTTCATTTGTGTAGACGATTTTTCCATTTTGATATTGTAATTGGTTTGTCTTCCAGAAATTACATTTATCTCTCCCGTTATTTTAGGCTGATAACCTATCACTGAGACTTGGAGCTGAATAAATCCAGGTTGTATGTCCTCAATTAAATAGTTGCCATCAAAATCGGTTGATGTACCTTTTGTTGTACCTTTTATAATGATGTTGGCAAATGGAATTGGCTCGTTGCTAATTTCGTCAATCAGTTTTCCTTTAACGCTTCCTGTGCCCGATTGAGCAAAACCAGCAATTGAGAAAATTAGAAATAGTAGAGTAGTTAATTCAACTTTTAGAGTATTCACTTGTTAGAGTTTTAGTTTCGGGTGTAAAACAAAGGAGATTTAAAAAGGTTAACAATAAATGCACATTTGAAAGATTTTAAAACTTAACCCCTTCCTTACTTTTGCGCCCTCAAAATTAGTTAACTAAAAATCAAGAAATATGTCAGTATTAGTTGGAAAAAAAGCCCCTTCATTCTCAGAAGCAACTGTTGTAAACGGAGGTGAAGTAGTAAGTGATTTTTCATTAGATCAATTTGTAGGAAAGAGTCACGTACTTTTCTTTTTCTACCCAAAAGATTTCACGTTTGTTTGTCCTACAGAGCTTCATGCTTTTCAAGCAAAATTAGATGAGTTTAAAAAGAGAGGCGTTGAAGTAGTAGCTTGTTCTACAGATACAGCAGAGTCTCACTGGGGATGGTTGCAAATGGAGAAAAAGCACGGTGGTATCAAAGGAATTACTTACCCTATTGTTGCCGATACTTCTAAGTGTATTTCTGCAAACTACGGAGTTTTAGCAGGCGATTACGATATCGACGAGGAAGGTCAGTTAATTGCAACAGGTCCTATGATTGCTTACAGAGGTCTTTTCTTAATTGATAAAGAAGGTACTGTTATGCATCAAGTAGTAAACAACTTCCCACTAGGAAGAAGTGTAAACGAAGCATTGAGAATGGTTGACGCTTTATTGCATTTTGAAGAAAACGGTGAAGTTTGTCCTGCAGATTGGGCAAAAGGAGACGAAGCAATGAAAGATACTCACGATGGTGTTGCAGATTATTTAGCTGCTCACTAATTAGAGATTTTACATTAAAATTGAAAAAGCGGCTTTTGGCCGCTTTTTTGCTTTAAAGCGTATTATTGAAAAGTGAAGTTGAATAATCGAATAGTTGTTTTCTTTTTATGCTTGATTAGCCAATTGCCGTTGGTTGGTCAAAACAACGATATTGAATACGTTCCAGAAGGAAGGTTACAATTTAAGAACAAAGTTTATAACGAAAAAATTCACACTGTTAGCTTACACAAATCTCAAATCTCGAGTGGCTTGCCAATAATATCATTAGGTGGAGGCGAGCGTTTGGAGTTATCGTTTGATGACTTTAGTATGAGTGCCGAAGATTTGAATTACAAAATTATTCACTGCGATTATAATTGGGAACCCACCGACTTGCAGTATTATCAATACATAACCGGACTTGAGGAGCCTTTCTTCAGCGATTTTACTTATTCAACAGCATTCAATCAATCTTACATTCATTATAGTTTATCTATCCCCAACACCGATGTTCAGTTCAGAATATCAGGCAATTACCTTATTTATGTTTATAGAAATGGAGACCCTTCTAAATTGTTGTTGTCGTACAAATTTTATGTGACTGAAAATAGGATTAAACTAAATACTGACATTCACCCTGCTTTTAACCCGGGAGATAGAAACACAAAACACGAAATTGATTTTTCTATAAACCACGAAAAGTACCAAATCATTAACCCTGCAGATGCAATAAAAGTGACGCTCGTGCAAAACAACCGAGAGGATAATGCCATCAAAAATTTAAAGCCACTTTTCATATCAAATAATACTTTGG
>CBFICO010000033.1:0-21154 GCA_965661115.1 Salibacteraceae bacterium | reverse complement strand
AGATTTCTACGAAGCGCATATACTAGTGATGTAAGCAGTTTACAATGTTCAAATATTAATTCAAGTGACAATTTTTTTGTTGTTGATTTACGAAATGATGAATCTGGTACTTATGAAATAACTTATTTTAAGTATGATGTAAATTATGATTTTATTGAAACTGTTAGAACTGTTGTGCTTTCAAGCTCAGAGAAAGGTTCATGTTCTTTTTATAAATTAAGCCCTTAAAATATTTATGACCAATTTCAAAGCATACAGAATTTTTGAAGAAGCTGATAGTAGCTTCACACGCAAAATTGTTGAACGTTTAATTGATGATTTGCCAGTAGGAGAGGTGCTTATTAAGGTGTCCTACGCTGGATTAAATTTTAAGGACGCACTTTCAAGTTCAGGTCATAAAGGAATTACAAAAGAGTTTCCACATACTCCGGGTGTTGATGCAAGTGGAGTAGTTGCTGCTTCTTCTAGTCCTAAGTTTCGTGAAGGCGACCAGGTTTTAGTAACGGGCTACGATTTGGGTATGAATACCGATGGTGGTTTTGGAGAATATATTCGAGTGCCCGAAGGTTGGGTAGTTCCTTTGCCTCCAACATTCGATTTAAGATCCGCTATGATATTGGGAACGGCCGGTTTTACCGCTGCTTTGGCATTGCATAAAATGGAAATGGCAGGACAACAGCCAGACATGGGAGAGTTGGTGATTACTGGCTCCACTGGCGGAGTAGGAAGCATGGCAGTATCCATTTTTTCCAAGGCGGGGTATGAAGTGATTGCTTCTACAGGTAAAACTAGTGCACACGAATATTTAAAGAAATTAGGTGCAACTCGATGCGAAGACCGTTCATTTTGTAATGATGAAAAAAAGCGCCCAGTTACCAGAACTAAGTGGGCTGGAGGACTGGACACGGTTGGCGGAAATACCTTGGCAACACTTATGGCTGGGTGTGGTAAAAACGGATCCATTGCTGTTTGTGGTTTAGTAGCTTCTCCAAAGTTAGAAACTACGGTTTATCCATTTCTTTTGAATGGCGTGAATTTAATTGGAGTAGAGTCGGCAGAGACCCAAATGGAAACAAGGTTAGAATTGTGGGATAAACTCTCTAGTAAATGGAAACCCAACAATTTAGAGGATATCGTAACCGACATAAGCTTAAATCAGCTGGACGATTACATCCTCAAAATTCTTGAAGGAAAAACACAAGGAAGGGTAGTGGTGAAGCACGGTTAGTGCAAAGTAGTCCCTTTGGCGCCCCACCATGGAAAAACCTCGTAGCGCAGTCTTCCAGCTTTTACAGCGGGGTCCGATTCAGCTAGTTTTTTCGCTTCTTCTTCTGTGCCAACATCGTAAATGAAAATACCGCGCAAATCGCCGTTATGTCCAAATGGCCCGGCAAGGTGAATTAAATCTTGACTTGCTAATTCATTTATACGCGCTAAGTGGGCCGCTTGAATTTTTGCAGTTTCGGTACTGTCGTGGGTACGATTTTCACCTTTGTACAAAAAACACATGTAGTAGCGTTTCATTACAAAAGTTGTATCGCCTTCTTTCATTTCAAATTCCCGCTGCTCTTGAGCATAAGAGTTAAATACTACAAGGGTAAATAAACAAGAAAAAATGAAACGCATACTTATTGGAGTATTAGATGAGGAGATCCTTCAATCAAACTTTAGATTCCCGCTTTACCTCCAAAGTCGGTGAGCGCTTCGCTTATAGTTCGCGAGAATGACGGTTCGATTCAGATTTTATAGAAACATTAGATTATTTCCGGAAATTGAACAGGGTTACTCTCGCTCATGATGGCGTATGCCGACTCTACAATGTCCTCAATAATTGGTTTTGAGAAATAATCTCCATCCGAACAGTATGCAGGACGATGCGCTTTCGCCGTTAGCGTAGAAGGTTTAGCATCTAAATATTGATATCCACCTTGTTTTTCAATCACTTCTTGCATCATATAAGCTGAAGCACCACCTGGTACGTCCTCGTCAATAAACAAAACGCGGTTTGTTTTCTTTACAGATTCTACAATGCTTTCATCAATATCAAAAGGTAATAGGGTTTGAATATCAATTACTTCTGCATTTATCCCTAACTCAACCAACTCTTTTGCTCCAGCCTCAACCATGCGCACCATTGAGCCATAAGTAACTAAAGTGATATCGTTTCCTTCTCGCACCACTTCTGGCATTCCTAAAGGCACTTTAAACTCTCCAAGGTTAGAAGGTAGGTTTTCTTTTAATCGATAACCATTTAAGCTTTCGATTACAATTGCAGGTTCTTCAGCGCTTAGTAAGGTATTGTACATACCTGCAGCTTGGGTCATATTACGAGGCACACAAACGTGAACTCCTCTTGCAGCACCTAAAATCATTCCCATAGGAGAACCAGAATGCCAAACACCTTCTAGGCGGTGACCACGAGTTCTAATAATTACTGGAGCTCTTTGTCCGCCTTTTGTTCTGTACTGAACTGTTGCTAAATCATCACTAATAAGCTGAATGGCATAGTGTAAATAGTCTAAATATTGGATTTCTGCAATCGGACGTATACCTCTCATAGCCAAACCGATAGCTTGACCAATAATGGTACATTCTCTAATGCCCGTATCAAAAACACGGTGTTCTCCATATTTGGCTTGTAAGCCTTCTAATCCTTGATTTACGCCACCAATTTTGCCTGAATCTTCACCAAATATTAGTAGTTCAGGACGCTTTTTTAGCTGTGCGTCGAAATTCTCTCTTAAAATTTCTCTTCCGTCAACCTGAGTTTGATCTGCATATTCGGCATCAAGTGGCATTACTTCAAGCGCATTGCCTTTAGAGTCGTTGTGCAGAAATGAATCGTAACGATCCTCGTTTTTGCTTAATTCGGATTTATACCAATTAACCAATGCATTTTTAGCGGCATTGTTATCTTTTCTGATATATCGGATAGCTTTGCGAGTAGCAACAAAAATATCTCTACGCTCAGCCTCGCCAATAGCTTTTAGGTCATTGCTTATTTTTAGAACAAATGCCTTGTTTTCACTTTCGTTTCCGGCAGCTTCAATTAATTGAACGGCGTTGGCTTGTTCTGTTTTTATTTCACTCAAAAAAGCATCCCATGCTGCCTTTTTGGCGTCGCGTACGGTTTTCTTACATTCTTTAACGATTGCATCTAGCTCTTCAACCGAAGAAGCTCCAATCTCCAATAACCACTTACGATATTGTGCAATGCAATCGTATTCGTTTTCCCACTCCAAACGCTCTTTAGATTTGTAGCGTTCGTGTGAGCCAGAAGTAGAGTGTCCCTGAGGTTGAGTAACTTCTTCAACGTGCACTAACACTGGAACATGTTCTTCTCTTGCCACACGTACTGCCTCATCGTAGGTTAAGCACAAGTTTCTATAATCCCAACCTTTTACTTTAAAGATTTGGAATCCGTTTGTTCCTTCTGAACGCTGAAAACCAGCCAATGCATCAGAAATGTTTGCTTTTGTAGTTTGATACTTTTTTGGCACCGAAATACCATGACCATCGTCCCAAACAGACATTACCATTGGTACACTTAAAACACCAGCAGCGTTTAGCGCTTCCCAGAACATTCCTTCAGAGGTGCTGGCATCGCCGATAGTTCCGAAGGCAACTTCGTTACCATTATCTGAAAAAACTTTTTTGTCTTTCAGTTCTGGCGAGTTTCTGTAAAATGTTGAAGCATAAGCAAGTCCAAGTAAGCGCGGCATTTGACTAGCTGTAGGAGAGATGTCAGCAGAAGCATTTTTCATTGCCGTTTGAGGAAGCCAATTTCCTTCTTCATCAATAAATCGAGTAGCATAGTGGCCATTCATTTGGCGGCCTGCAGAAGCAGGTTCGTTCTCAACAGAGGGGTGGGCGTACAGTTGTGCAAAAAATTGCTGCACGGTCAATAATCCTGCAGCCATCATCATGGTTTGGTCGCGGTAATAACCGCTTCTCCAGTCGCCATTTTTCCATTGTTTGGCTAAGGCAATTTGAGCAATTTCTTTACCGTCGCCGAAAATTCCGAATTTGGCTTTACCAGTTAGAACCTCTCTACGACCCAGTAAACTAGTCTCTCTGCTTGTTACAGCTAGCCTAAAATCTTCAATTAGTTCTTTTCTTGCCTCGTCTGGAATGGTTTGTTTAGTTGCTGCTTCTGCTACTTTTTCCTCTGCCATATCTTTTTATTGTTGTTCAAAATCGAACCAAATATTTGGTCGAATTTGGGTCTGCCAAAGTAAGTATAAATGAAGGGATTTTTAAATGCTGCAGTTAAGCAGAAGTAAAGGTGTTAACTTTAATTTATTCTTGATTGTTGTTTTTCTCAGGTCGTCATTCCGTAAGATTAGATGAGTTGATTTTTCGGAAAGAAAAATCAATACGAATCTTCTATACGGAATCTCAATTTTAGTTTGTCAGCATTAACTAAGTAAAATTGAAAACAGTAAGGGATTCCCGAGTCGTAATCTCTCTCAGGGTTGAGTTTAAAAATGTATGTTCTATAAACTACCCCATAACCCCAGCAAACGGACTTGGAAAAACAGGTAAAGCATCCTTGGTTTTAACTTCTACGGTGTTTGAGGCCGTTACTGCAGTATCTACTTGTGGTTGAGCTTCTGGAGTAGAAGGAGGAATAGAGTGTTTAGGAACAACGGGTTTATTTGATCGTCGCTCTCGGCTCTGTTTTCTGCGTTCGCGAATTGCCTCTTTAGACATATTGGTGTGCAAACAATCTAAGCCATTTGGTGTCATTGTCCAGAATTTGCCCAGCATGTACTTATCTCGTGTGTTGGTTACGTTATCAATGTCGTATATAATCCAACCGCTTGATTCATCTAAATAAACCGTTTTGCCTTCCGGAATAAGTACCTTAATTCTAACTTTTTGAACCCGATACAAATCGGCTTTCTGAACAATCAAATACGGGTCAAAGTTGATTTCATTGCCAGAAATAGAGTAGGAGTATTCAATGTTCTCTGCTCTTGAAATAGCGTCTTTAAAACTATTTCCTCTTGCTTCTTGAATGATTTTAATAGTGTTGCTATCAGTAGTACCTTTTTCTACATCTAATTCAACATCAGATAGATAAAGTTCCTGCTCGTAACTTTTTAGCACAAAATAACCTGAGTGACGGCTTTTAGGTTTTGCATCTCTTTAGTATTAGAAGCGCAGATAAAAGCAAAAAAAAACGCCTGGGATTTCCAGGCGTTAAATGGTTTGTATGTTTTGTAATCTTATTTAGGCTCTTTATCCTTTTCTTTTACGTTGCATTTTTTCTCTATTAGTTCAAGAATTTCTTGGTGCTCTTTAGAGCCTTTTTCAAATTCATTCAACTTTTGCTTTAAGCTGTTGCAATAATCTCCTTTGTCCCTATCTTTACCTTTTACTTTATCCCAATCCTTACCTTCTTTTCCAGAGCATTTATGGCATTTCATCTTATAGAGCTTCCATGCTTTTTCCATTTCTACACTTTCTTTTTCGAGTGTTTTCATTTTTTGCTCTAGCGCTTCGCAATAGTTTTTATCTCCTTTGTCTTTTGAAGAAATATCGTCTTCACCTTTAAGTATATCGTCTTCAACTGCTTGTGTGGCTACAGAGAGTTCGTCATTTGAGCTGTTTTGCAGCAGCATTTCCTCTTTTGAACAAGCTGCGAATGCCACTATAAGGATAAACGCTAATAAAGTTTTCGATAAAGTTCTCATATTCAATGTTTTTAAGAATGGTAAAAGTAATAAAAAGTTCCTGGTGTTGATAAACATTTATCACCTAAAAACCAATCATTTTCAGCGCAGTAACTGCTGCTTCATCGCCTTTGTTTCCGTGTTTGCCACCCGAGCGGGCTCGGCTTTGTTCAATGTTGTTATCGGTAAGCACACAAAAAATAACGGGCTTATTGTATTTTAAACCAACGTCCTTTATGCCATGCGCTGCCGCTTCGCATACAAAGGTGAAATGTTCTGTTTGTCCGCGTATTACACTTCCAACACAAATAACGGCGTCGTACTTTTTTTGCTCTAAACAAAACTGTGCACCAAGCGGGAGTTCGTAAGTTCCAGGTACGTGGTTTATATCAATGTTTTCTGGCTTTACTTCGTGTTTTACCAACGTATCGTAGGCACCTTGGGCAAGGGCAGAGGTTATTTCTTCATTCCATTCGGCCACAACTAATGCAATAGTTGCATTTGCACCGCTGGGTACTTTTGAAACGTCGTATTCCGATAAATTGCTGTGTATTGTTGCCATAAATAAAATCCAAAAAAAAAGTCCCGACCAAAATTGATCAGGACTAAATTATCATTTCGTTGCTTTTAACTAGCTGTTCTCAGCTAATGTTTTTGCTTTATAGTAGTATTTCTCCACGTTTCTGCCTTCGGTCGATTTTGGATAGTCGTCCATAATCGTTTTGTAAGCATCACGTGCAGCTGCATAATCTCCAACTGCTTCAAATGCTTTACCCGCTTTCATTAGGTAGATAGGTGTACTAAATTCGTTTTTGTTCATGTTGGCTGCTTTACGGTAAGCACTTGCCGCCGCTTCAACGTCGCCGAGTTCAATATTAGCATCGCCAATAACCCCTTGAGCTACTGCAGAAACAACTAAATCATCGCTTGAAAATGCATTCAGACTTTCGATTGCACTTTCAAAATCGCCTTGTTTATACAGGATTAATCCAATGTAATAATCCGCTAAAGCACCAGCGTTGGTAGCGCCGTAGTTATCTTTAATGTCGACAAAACCCAAGTAGTTTCCGTCACCATACATGGCTTTATCCAACGAATCCATTTCGAAGTACTGCTGAGCTTTCCAAGTTTCTAAGCTAGCTTCTTCCTCTAGTGGAGCTAAGTACAATTTGTTGTATCCAAAAAAGATAGATACTATAGCAATAATCCCCACAATTACAATGGACAATGTTTTTTTGTTGTCTTCAATGAATTGCTCTGTTTTATTGATACTTCCACCAATATCAACGATTACTTCATCTTGTTGTTGTTCGTGCTTTTGCTTAGCCATAATCTTCTAAAAATTGAGCGGCAAATATACTTTTTTTCGGTATTGAAATTTAGGGTGAATTCTTTGTTGAAATCATTATTTAAACAAGTGTTTTTTAATAATTCGATTCAACTCATATTTCGTTGTTTCAGTACTTATTTTTTTGAAAGAAAGCTGCTTGTAACATAGAAACTCAGGATGACATTGCTTGTTTTTTACTTTGATATAAGCACTTTGCCAAAAGAATGAGCCTAGCCGGCTTCAGGCAAAAAAACATATCTGCATGTAATGTTATTAAAAATTGAGTTTGATAACTGCATTGACAATTCTGTAAGCCTACTTTTGAACCAAAGCTTTTTGAGTGATTTTAAGCAATATTTCTTTAGTTAATTTCAAGAACTACAGCGAGGCAAATATTGAGGTTTGCAACAAAGTGAACTGTTTTGTTGGTGATAATGGTCAAGGAAAAACGAATGTGCTCGACGCGATTTATTACTTGGCATTTTGTAAAAGTTATTTTAACCCAATCGACAGTCAGAATATCAAACACAATGAGGAATTTTTTGTAGTTCAGGGTGAGTTTGATAGAGAGGGGAAAGCTGAGAAAATTTTTTGCGGTTTAAAACGCGGAAATAAGAAGCAATTTAAACGCAACAAAAAAGAATACACCAAGCTGGCAGAACACATAGGCTTAATTCCTTTGGTTATGGTATCGCCTTCGGATAGTGAACTGATATTAGGCGGTTCAGAAATTCGTAGGAAATTTGTAGATGGTGTTATTGCTCAATTTAATCCAGTTTATTTAGATAACCTGCTGAATTATCAAAAGTCATTATCACAGCGAAACGCTTTGCTTAAATCCTTTGCTGAAAATCGCTTTTTTGATGAAGACTCCTTATTGATTTGGGATTACAAATTGGAGCAGTACGGAAAACCCGTTTTTGATGAGCGTGAGCATTTCCTTAAGGGGTTTATCCCAATTTTTCAGGAGTATTACGTCTTGATTGCACCCGAAAGCGAGCAGGTTGATTTACAGTACCTATCTAAATTACACGAAGGTTCTTTTTTGGATTTATTGAAAGAAGCTAGAAAAAAGGATGGAGCATTGCGGTACAGCAGTGTTGGGATTCATAAAGACGATTTGGTGTTTAAGCTTGGGGATTACCCTATGAAGCGTTTTGGATCTCAGGGTCAGCAAAAGAGTTATTTGCTCGCACTTAAATTGGCGCAATTCGAGTACATCAAACGCAAAAAATCAACTAAACCTATGATTTTGCTAGACGATGTATTTGATAAGCTTGACGAAAAAAGGGTAGAGGCGCTAATTAAACTGGTGAGCGATCCAGAATTTGGTCAGATTTTTATTACTGATACTAGTAAGGCACGTATTGAACCGATTTTAAAAAAAATAGGCAAGGAGTTTAAGTTGTACTCCGTAACTTCGGGCGAAATTGAATTGGCATGAGCGATAAAAATCAACACAACATAAAAGACTTGCTGGACAATATGTTGGATAAGTACAAGCTTACCGATAAAATTGAGCAGGTAGATTTGGAGTCGAATTGGGAGCAACTAATGGGCACGATGATTAACAAACACACCACTCAATTAAAAATCCAACACAAAAAACTCTACATAAAATTAGACTCGCCAGTAATTCGCCAAGAACTGATTTACGGTAAATCCCTCATCATTCAAAAAGTGAATGACTTCGCAAAAAAGGAGTTGATTACTGATGTAATTTTTAGGTAATTGCCTGAAAACAATGTCAATTCGAGTGATTTCATGAGTGATAATTAAACGAATGGAATTGTATCGAGAATAAGGCGTTTTCAGTTCTAATTAAAAATGCGCGTTGATAGAGAAAAAGCCTAAGGGAATGGCTTTTATTTCAGTCAAAGTTTCGCTATAGCTATTTTGATTGGCGATATTTTGCACCGTCGTAGCTAAATTGTTTACTTCTGATTGAGTTTGGAGAACGTCTATTTTACTTTCAAGGCTCAAACTCAATCTATGACTAATGAAATATTGAACGCCAAAAAATGGAGCTCCGCCTAAAGCTTGGTTTTCAATAAAGCTATTATTGTTGGTGACTGTAGTATTTATTTCTCCGGTTAATGGGTCCGTGAAAGTATTGGTTACGTTAAAAGTATTCGAGTATTTTGACCTTAACATAATTGCTTCAATACCGAAATAGGAGAAAAATTTTCCGGAGAGTTTAAATCTGTTTTGATAACCGAATCGAATTGAATATTCCTGAAATAATATCTCGTTTTCTGAATCTAAAGTTACTGGAGGTGCCGGCGATTGAAAAGTAGGATTATTCCCAGAAGTATAGGTTCTTTTGGAATATTGAAGACCAAATAACATTCTTATAGCATTTCTATTTGAAAAGTTCAATTTATATCCAAGACCAACGCCATTAGGATTTTCAATTATTGGTGCTTGGTAGGTTCCAACTACTTGACCATTTAAAATATAAGGGTAGTTTACGATTATATTCTGTTTGTTAAGTAGATTGATAAGGCCAATACAAAACTCTTGTGTTGGAATATCGATTGTTTTTTTGCTCAAAGAATCCTGAGCAAATGCTGAGTTTGAAACAATAATTAATAAGGCAATTAGCTTTTTCATAATAAATCTAGAATTTGTTGGCGAGTAGCAATCAACTCTTCTTTTTCTTTTAAGTTGATTTTAGAGGCGCTCAACGTTTGTAACCACTCCTGAACGAATTCGTGGTAGATTATTGCAATATAGGTAACCAAAAATTGAAATACAGGTGCAAGTAATACACCTTTCCATCCAAAATACATGCCTGCAACAACCATTAAAACAACGCCCATAATTACGTTGGTGGCCAATAGCATCCCATATCTTATTGAATTCTTGAAGATTATATCCTTAATCTTATTCTTTGCAATGTTATCGGCAAAAGTGTACTGGAATATGTTGAGCAGAATGCCCAAAACATAAATCGGAAATCCAATTAATGCAATCAAAAATCCCAAAACTGAATTCGGCGTTTTTCCCATCAGTGCTTTATCGCTCACTCTGTTCCGAATCAAAGAACGGAAGTAGTTTCTACTTTTTTCCTCTAGACCATTTCGTTTTTCACCCTCAAGCGACATATTGTTTAGGATATCTGCTAAGCCTTTTTCCATGTCAAATCGCTTACTGCTTTTCTGGAGCCATGGTATTGTAGAACTTGGAGCATCGGTTCTTTTTAATACGACTAGACGTTCGAACAAATCATCGTTTTTAGCATCTTCAATGTGTACAAACTCTTTTATCATTTCACCCCTCACATCTTCAGTTAACTTAGTTAGGGCTTTGTTTTCGTCTTCTTCGTACAGCTTTCGATAGTCATTCAGCTTAATGGGTTGACCAATATTGGTCATAACTTCGGTTCTAAACTCTTTAGGGTAGGTGTAGCTGTTCATAACAGGCAATAATTGTAGATCAATATCCCATCCGTGTTTTTCAACGGCCCCAAATGCCATACGCGCTGTACCTTTTTTTAAACCGCGTAAACGTTTTTTTTGCACACAATCTGCTTCTGGAAAAATGAGAATGTTCTTTTTTCTGGCCAACAAATCATAACACTGCTCAAAGCTGCTTTCGTTGCGTTTTACGTTATCGACCCCATCGCGAATTCTAAACATAGGTATCTGACCTAAATTCCAAAGCACCCAGCGTTTGAGTGGAGTATTAAAAATATCGCCACGTACAATAAAATATAGACGTTGCATAATTAACGCAGCATAAATAATAGGATCCAAAAAGGCATTGTTGTGGTTACTCACTATTATGGTTGGTTTGGATAAATCAATTTTGTTGTTTTTTAGAAAGAAGTGCTTGTAAAAGATTCGGTAAATAAGAATACAAAAAACCCAAACAGGACGATAGAGCATAGCTACGATTTAGTGTGTTGAGCAAATGTAAAATTTTTGATTTCGGATTATTAATACCGAAAATTGAAATCCATACTTTTGACGTCCATGGATAAAATCTCGATTGAGCTTTTTGGGCTGATTCTTTACGAACCCATTACTTACATTTCTGACTTGCTTTTGGCGGGTTTCAGTATTTTTTGGTTTACACGTTTAAAACGAGAAGGCTCAGAGGCCAACATGAGTCAAAGTTTTTCTAGGTATTTTCTATTTATGGGGATAGCTCCGCTTATCTCTGGACAAGCACATTTATTCGATCATTATATTGACCACAATTATGTCCATGTATTAGGTTGGTGTAGTGTTGCTGTTGCAACGTACTACTTTGAGCGAGGCTGTGCGATGGATTTCTCGCTAGAGTTGAAGAAAAAGCTAAACTGGGTTTTTATTGTTTTACTGATAACCAGCATAAGCTCTTATGTAATTTATCAGTTAGTTATGGATGTTGATACCAATAAAATAACAGTTGGCGTTCCAGGTTTTGTTCTAGTAAGTATTTTCACCGCAATTAACTACATACTGTTTTTAGTGCCCATGAATTTCATCAAATTTCAGAATGAAAAAGATGCGGGTTCTGGTGTGATTTTACTTGGAATTGTGCTCTCCGCTTTCACTTTAGTGTTGCATTCCAAAAAGTTTTCACTTAGTCCGCAGATCAATTATAACGTGCTTTCTCATTTTGTGCTAATTATGTGTTACTACCTTTATTTTATTGGAATGCGCAAGAAAATTAGAGGCTATGAAGACCTTGCTTGATAACGCACTTCAATCGTATAGCGCTTTACGATTTTCAGGTTTAGAAAGCAGATACCTCACCTTTTCAGATTTTGAATCGAAGTTTGATTTTTTTACAAAGCAAGAACGCTTAACAGTTAATAAAGTAGGTGTTTCTGTTGAAGGAAGGCCAATACACTCCATTGAGTTTGGAAATGGAAAAACCAAAATACTGGTTTGGACGCAAATGCACGGGAATGAAGCAACAGCAACGCGCGCCTTTTTCGATTTTTTCTCTGTGATTTTAAACCAAGAAAATGAAGCGCTAGCAAAATACCTAGAGCAGGAATTGAGCATACTCTTTATCCCAATGCTCAACCCCGACGGTGCTGAAAAAATGCAGCGACGCAATGCACTGGACATTGACCCCAATCGCGATGCGGTAAAACAACAATCGCCCGAAATTCAAACCTTATTTAATGCGTTGACTAGGTTTAAACCCGATTGGTGCTTTAATATGCACGATCAACGCAATTTGTTTAACGTTTCAGAAACAGAAAAGCCTGCAACGGTTTCATTCCTTTCGCCATCGGAAAGTAAAGCAGAAGAGCCCTCAATTGCTCAAACAGAAGCTATGCAGCTCATAGCTCGATTAGCAGATTGCATTGCAGAAACAAATGATATTGGCATTGCAAGGTTCTCGCACGAATTTTATCCTACAGCAACGGGCGATAATATCCAAAAAATGGGATGTCGAACAGTTTTGGTGGAATCGGGCGGCTATCTGAACGATCCCCACAGAATGGTAGCTCGGAAAATTGTCTTTGAAACCTACTTGCATAGTTTCTTGCTAATTGCAAGCAATAAATGGCAAGAAGGAAACAAAGAGGATTACCTTAACATGCCAATGAACGATACTAAGCTGTTTGATGTGCTTATCAAAGACGTAACTATTAATGAATCACCCAAAATCGTTGTTGACATTGGCCTGGAGTTAGAAGAGACTCGAACAACTGATGGTGTTTTAGAAAGAAAGTACCTTGTAAAAGATATTGGTGATTTAACTCATTACTATAGTTATAAAACCATTTCAGCTAATGAAAATAAATTGTTCAATGTAATAAACTTAGGAGAGCTCGCTAACTTTGAGTTAAGATTTATTTCCGATTCAAACGAAAAGCGAACCATTTCTTTTAAGGATGGTTTTAGAGTGAAATGATAGAAGAAGAATTTCATAATCCAATTGACGAGGATAACATCACGGAGAATCCAAGTGGTATTCAATATCCGCATCACCGAGGCAGCGCTATTGTAAAACCAGAGGATAAAGGAAAAATTAAAGGGCGAGCTATGGCTGCTATGGAGCAGCAGACCAATCGCCAAATGGATCAAATTCAAGAGCAGATTGAATTGCTGGCCAAACAGGCTCAAAAGCTAAAAAGTAGGGTAGAGATAAGCGAAACTATTTACACGGCGAAAATGAGTTTTGAGCCGTTAGTTGGTCACGATTATTATTTGTATGAGGCTGACGATCACTCTTTCATTTTGTCATTGCTTTCACCAGAAGAATGGGGCAGAAGTTTACCTCATACATACAAGGCCAAGGTTTCTTTATTAGCAGATCACACATGGGATGTGCAGGATTTGAATGAAGAGGTTTAACAAAGGGCATAGTTGCAACATACCTCAGGTAGGGTAGATGTTTTAATCTCCCACGTTATTCCGGTCACAAGCCGGAATCTATTCTGAGTTTCTAAACTTACCACTTTGGTTACTATCATTGGTTTTGAGAACGCTGCGCTTAGTTGATACTATTGAATCATTAAAGTTAAGTAATAGTTCAGCGGATTAGTATGAACTATCCTTACCTGAGGGACGGCAAAACTCCTGTGGAGTTTTGAGCGAGGTTGAGTGTCGGCTGCTCGCCCAGGCCTGACGCCTGCCTACCGGCAGGCAGGGAAGGGGTAATTTGGATTTGTTGAGAGCAGAACAGCTCCTTTCAAAGCTTCAACGCGCTTTTGCATTCTTTTTGGGGCTATGGCCAAAAGAATGAGCCTAGCCGGCTTGAGGCGAAAACCATTAATTAACAAAAACCAATCTCATATAACTTTAAATTCGCAATAATGCGATTGGTTATTTTACTGCTTACTGGATTAATATTTACCTCTAATGCCATAGGCCAAGAACAGTATATGTATGCTACAGAAGAGGTAGCCAAGGCGGAGCTAAAAAGCTTTCAGAAAAACCTAAAAGCATCAACCATAAACAGGGCCTATCGTGGATTTTTTGATGTAACCAAACAAAAAATAGACGTTGAAGTAACTCCTGGAATTCAATACATAAAAGGATTGGTCGAAACGACTTTTGATATTACACAAGGTGGTTTCTCAGAGATTGAATTAAATTGTAGCGATTCGCTAAGCGTTAATTCTGTAGAGCTCAATGGCGCTGCTGTTGATTTTTCGCACGCCAACGATTATCTGGTAATAAAATCTTCCAATGCGTATATGGCAGGCAGCACAAATACGGTGAAGATATCCTACGAGGGGAAACCTCGTCAAACTCGTGCTTTTGTAGCAGACACCAATATTTATGGCGATAGTGTTCTATGGACGCTGTCTCAGCCGTATGGAGCGAAAGAATGGTGGCCCTGTAAGCAGGATTTACAAGATAAAATTGAATCGTTAGAAATATCGGTTACTGTTCCAAGTAAGTATAAAGCGGCAGCCAATGGAGTTTTAACTTCTTCATTGAATTTGGGCAATGGGAAAACAAAATACACCTTTAAGCACGGCTACCCAATAGTAGCTTACTTGGTAGCGTTTGCTGTTGCAGACTACATTTTCACTAAGGAAACGCTCGATTTAGAGTCAGGTACGCTGGATTTTGTTAATTATATTTTTCCACAAGATTCGGCTGAGGCGATGGAAGATCTAAAAAACTTCAAGTCTATGATGGTCTTGTTTGAGGATTTATTCGGTCCATATCCATTTTCTAAAGAGTTATACGGTCACGCGCAATTTGGTTGGGGCGGAGGTATGGAGCATCAGACCATGAGCTTTATGGTGCACTTTAAGCACGGATTGGTTGCGCATGAGTTGGCACACCAGTGGTTTGGAGATAAAGTTACTTGCGGCACCTGGCAAGACCTCTGGCTGAATGAAAGCTTTGCAACCTATATAGAGGGATTAACTTATGAGTTTCTCTTTGATGAAAATACGTGGGAAAATTGGAAAACAGTCACCATAAACGCAAGCACAAATGAGCCTGCTGGAAGTGTATTTATTCCCGATACCAGTGATGTTGGTCGAATGTTCTCTTCTAATCTTACCTACCGAAAAGGTTCGTATGTGTTACACATGTTGCGTTATAGAATGGGCGACGAACCGTTCTTTAATGCTTTGAGAGCTTATTTGAAGGACACTAGTTTATCTTACGGATTTGCCAAAACCGATGATTTAATTCGCCACATGAAAATGCAAGGCGGAGAGGATCTAGACGAGTTTTTTAACGATTGGTTTTACAAAAAAGGATTTCCTATTTATCAGCTCGAATGGCATCAAACCCAACAAGGAAAACTGCATTTGGTATTAGAGCAGGATCAAAGCCATATTTGGGAAGGAACCTTCTATGAAATGAAAGTTCCTATACGAATTATTGACGATTTTTCTGATACCATACTTTACATAGATAATTACACGAGTCCGCAAGAGCTGATTCTTGATTGGCCTGCTGACCAAGATATTAGAGTGGTTCAGTTAGACCCAGACCGACAAATATTGAAAGGGGAGAGTACCGTATTTAAATCTGATTTTGAACAAGAAAACGTGGTTTACAAGATTTCACCTAATCCGGTTTCAGATGTATTGAATCTGCAATTGTCTAATGCTATGTTGCCCGATTTAACGCTTGATATTTTTGATTTGATGGGCAATTTGGTAATAAGCCAGAAAGTAGAAACAGGCATTTCGCAAAAGGTTTACACGATGGATGTATCGTTTTTAAACAACGGGGCATACACCATTCGCATTAAAGATTATTGGGGGCTACACTCGCTTAAGTTTATAAAAGCGAGGAAATTATAAAGTATCATCAGGTTTCCCTTTAGTAGCGCGGGTCAACCTATCGTTAATAGCTCTTCCAACCCCTGTGTCAGGAAAATGTTCCGCAACTATTTCATCGATAGCCAGTTTATCCAAATCATGCAAGGTAGCGTACAGTTTAGCCATAGCCTCATCTAAATTACCTTCCGCTGAAAGCACTTTACATGTAATTACATTCTCAGCGCCGATTTTTGTATCGAAGCTCAGAACTGCCAACTTTTTGTCCGGATTTTCATTTACATACCCAGTGACATTTTTAACCAAAACCGTTTTGGTATTCGGTGCATAGTGTCTTGACATCATGCCAGGAGCGGCCGGTGCCTTGTCATCTTTGTTTTGCAGTTGTACCCCGCCCACCACTTTCTCGATATCCTCTAAGGAAATAGAGCCTAAACGATATACTATAGGTTCGCCTTGCGGAAATCCGATTATGGTTGATTCTATACCACTTGTACATGGCCCGCCATCCAAAACTATTGGTAAGTCGTCGTTAAAATAACTGGCAACATGTTCAGCTTTAGTAGGACTTATACTTCCAAAAGGGTTGGCGCTAGGCGCGGCAAGAGGAAAATCTAGCTTTTTTAAAAGGGCAAGCGTGGTGGGGTGGTTTGGAATTCTAATGGCTACCGTGTCTTTTCCAGCGGTTATTTGGTCTGGAATTATCGATTTCTTTTTTAGCACCAACGTTAACGGTCCTGGCCAAAAATGCTCTGCCAAAAGTTGTGCTTTTCCAGGAAACCCTTCTACTAATTCAGTTGCAGCATCAATAGAATGTGTATGTACGATTAACGGATTATAAAGGGGACGGTTTTTAAGTTTGAATATATTAGAGACACTTTCTGACTTAAATATATTGGCTGCTAAACCATACACGGTTTCAGTAGGTATTGCAACTAATTCACCTTTGGTTAAAAGTTCCGCTGCTTCTTCAATATTTTTAGATATTCTCGCCATTTAGCCTGCAAAAGTGCTGAATTCTGACAGATAAACGAATCAATCGTGATTCCAAATCTCCCAGCTTTTTTCGGCTTGAATTTGCAGCATTTCAAGTCCGTTTTTTATTTCTGCTCCTCTGGCTGAACTTTCAGAAAGAAGTCTGGTGGTTTCTGGGTTGTAAATCAAGTCATAAACCAGATGTGTATTGCCAATACCATTTAAGGGAATAGAAGGTAGGTCGTCTATATTAGGGAAGGTGCCCACAGGCGTACAGTTCACGATCAGCTTGTGATGTAGAATTATTTCAGAAGTTAAATCTGAGAATAAAAGTTCTCCATTGCTTCTTCCAACCGAAATGGGTTTAATATTTAATTCGCTAAGCCCATAATGGATAGCTTTAGCAGCACCGCCAGTTCCTAAAACCAAGGCCTTGGTATGGAGTTCGTTATTCAAAAGCGGTTTCAATGAGTTGATAAAACCGAGGTAATCCGTGTTGTGCCCTGAAAGTGAATAAGCACTACCGTTGCGGTTTATGCGTACACAATTTACCGCGCCAATTTGTTTGGCGGCATTGCTTAAATCATCTAATAATGGAATAATGGAAGTTTTAAAAGGAATGGTAACATTAAAACCTAGCAGAGAAGGGGTGCTCTCAATTAAATCGTTGAGACATTCAATATTGGGAAGCTCAAAGTTTTGATAGATGCAATTCTCTATTGAGAGCGCTTTAAACTTTTTCTCGAAATAGCTTTTAGAATACGAGTGTCCTAGACTTTTCCCTATTAAACCATAGGTTTTCAACTAGGCTCCTTCTTTTGAGAAAACTTATCCATGATAATGATAAGCGCAAAACCAACTAACATCATAACAAATGCACCAAAGATCATTGCTTCTGCTTCAGTATAGTTTCTAGGCAGTACGCTCATTTGCGTTACAGGTACTATCTCTCCGTGTGAATTGATACGAGTGGTAAGCGTTTCTTTCCAGGGCCAAACTTTGTTTAAAGATCCAATCATAAAGCCAGTTAGAATGGCAATAGTCATGTTGTGGAACATCTTAAACATGAAACTCAGCACGTGTGAAAATGAAACCAATCCTAACACACAGCCTACCATAAAAGTGCCAATTACAATAAGGTTTAATTCGCTTAAAGCACCTACAATAAACGCATATTTACCTAGCAGTAAAAGGATAAAAGCACCAGAAATACCAGGTAGAATCATGGCGCAAATTGCTAACATGCCACATAAGAATATAAACCAAAGGTCGGTAGGTGTTTGTGCTGGAGTTGCAATGGTGATGTAATAGGCGATAGCGCTACCTAACACAATACCGCCAATCGATTTAAAGTTCCATTGGTTAATACTTTTTGAAACTACATAAGCCGAAGCGATAATTAAACCAAAGAAGAAACTCCAAACTAAAATTGGATGCTCGGCAAGTAAATACTTAATGAGTTTAGAAAGACTTACAACCGAAATTCCAATACCTACAAACAGCGCAACTAAAAAATTGCCGTTTACCTTTTTCCAGGTGGCTGCAATTCCTTCAGAAAACAGTAGCTTAATGGTTTGCGGTTCAATGGATTTTAGCGAGTTAATCAACTCTTCGTAAATGCCGGTGATAAACGCAATGGTACCTCCAGAAACACCAGGTACTACATCTGCAGCACCCATACCCATCCCTTTTGCTGTAATGAGCAAATAATCTTTAATACTTCTTTTCATAGCTTAACATGGTGCCGCAGCGGCATCCACTTCTTCTGACCAAGCAAGGATTCCGCCGGTTAGATTATATAAATTTTCGAATTGGTGATGCACTTCCAAGTAGTCAATCATCGCCTCAGCGCGTTTTCCTGTTCTGCAATGCATAGCTACTTTTTTAGTTCGTGATATGCTATCAAGTTTATCTAAAACGGTTGCCATTGGAATTGATTCCGCTTCTGGAATATGCGAGAACTCGTACTCGTAAGGTTCACGAATATCTATTACTTGAACTTGCCCGAAGGCTAACCAATTTTTAAGCTCTAAAGGGCTAACCTGCTTCATAACTTATTCTTGATTGTTTTCTACAATAGACTCCGGTAAGAAGTGCATAAAAGTATCACCTCTTAAACCAACACGCAACGTTTCTAGGGGAATAACCTCTTCAGGTCCAATGTTACCTAAGTTTACATTATGACCAAATTGATCGATAAACCAAACTTGTTGCGGTTTCTTTGGAGCTTCCCACAAAATATTGGCAACATCAATGTTCGCAATAATCTTGTTTACCAACATGGTGTGTGCTGTTCCGTTAGGACGATAAATTCCAACGTTACCAGATTCACGCGCTTCTGCAATAACCTTTACGCTTCCTGCTTGTAATTCATCGCGCATCATATTAATCCACATTCCTGGACTAATAAAGATACCTTCTTCTTTACTGCCCACTTCACTCAACACTTCTACCTCTTTAGAGAGGTCAGCAATAAGTTCACACTTTTTGCCATGATCTAAATAAATCGAACCGTCAGAAATTTCAGCACAGTGAAGGTTTAGTTTGCTAAGAAGTTTTTTGTAATCGTCGTACTTCTCACGAATTAAAAACGCTTCGAAGAGCGTACCGCCCAAATAAACTTTGATATCTGCCTCGTGGTACAATTTTATTTTTTCTTCGATTCGTTTGGTAACGAACGAAGTGCCAAAACCTAACTTAACGTAGTCAGTTAAATCACCAGCTTGTTCAATAAAATCTTCTACTTGGCGCACACTAAGACCTTTGTCCATCATCATGGTTACACCAGTGTTTCTGGGTTTAGATGTGCGTTCGGGTATATAGGGGAGTGAATAATTCATATTTGTGCAAAGAAATCCTTTATTTCAATATCAGCCCTCAATTGAGGGCAATATTCAAAAATTGTTTGTTTTAAGTGGTCGGCAGCAATTAAAGCATTGGTCCAATATTCAAAAGCTGCATCTTTATTTCCAGTAAGAAATAAGTACGTACCTAATCTGTAAATAAGATTTGCTTGATTTTCAAAACGTACAATACCGTTGGAAATTAGTTCAATGGCATTTTCTTTTTCATCAGTGCAAAAAAGTAAGTCAGAGTAATCTAAGTAAACCTCTGAGTTTTCTGGGTCAAGATCAATAACCTTGTCGTATCCGCGTTTTGCTGCTTCAGTATAGCCTAGCGCTTTACATACATCAGCATATAAATACTGAACCAAGCTATTATCGGCATCCAGTTTCAACGTTTTTTCGCAATATTTTAGTGCTTCCTCAGTATCACCTAACTCTAAATAGCAATTGGCAGCACCTATCCAGGCATCAAGATGTTCTTCATCAAGTTCTAATGCTTGTTGGTAAGCCTTTTTTGCTTTCCCATATTTCTCAATGTTCTCGTAGCAGTCGCCAATGTAAAAGTAGGTTTGAGCTGATGGGCCTTCTAATTCTAAGGTTTTCTCAAAAGCTTCGATAGCCTCACGATATCGACCCATTCTGCCTAAGATATTTCCTTTGTTATACCAACCAGACGAAAACTCATCAAAGGAAATAACAGAATAGTCAAAGGCGGTTAAGGCGTCATCATAATTCTCAAGCGTGGTGTACAGATTGCCTAAATTGAACCATGCGTGATGGTTGTATGGATACTTGGTCAAAAACTCCTTAAAGAAATCAATACCAGCTATTTTTCTGTCGTTTACCTCAAAGCAAAAGGCAATTTCATACAAGCCTTCAATACTTTCTGGAAACTCACTCAGCATTACCTTAATCCAGTATATTGCCTGTGAAGGTTTATCCAAAGACTGACATTCAGCTGCAATTTGAATGTAAATCTCCTCTTTTCCTTCTTCTACGAGGTCGAGTGCGTGTTTGTATTGTGTTATCGCCGTACGTTGCTCGCCTTTTCGGCTGTAAGCCTCACCTTGAGAAACATAAATGTCTGGATTAAAAGGAAACGAAGTCTCCATTTTCTTAAGTAAAGCAATGGCATTGTCCAGTTGATTTTGCTCCATAAGTACTTCTGCCTTTTTTAGGTTTAATTCGGCGGAATTTGGGTGTTGGTGTTGAGCAAAATCTAGTGCTTTTACGGCTTTCTCTAGTTTAAGAATATTGAGGTAATAATCAATCAGACCTTCCCATTCGCTTACATCAAAATAGTAGTAAGCAGTATCGGAAAACATATCTTCCAACTTAACCAAATTGTTTTGGTTATCGTTGTCGTTATAAGAGGGGTCGAAGTCTTCTTTCATAAGTCCAAAAAACCGACTATACTAACAAATGTAGATATTAAACGATGCCTCGTTTTTTCGGCCGCGCAAAGTTGTCAAAAAGAAATTAACAGCAAAGAACAAGTGCAAAAACTTAAGATTAAACTAAGGTAAAAAGTATATTTGCCGCACTTCAAATCCTGTATAAAACGTTAGTAGAGCTATGACATTAATCAAATCAATTTCTGGAATTAGAGGAACCATTGGAG
>CBFICO010000032.1:0-21262 GCA_965661115.1 Salibacteraceae bacterium | reverse complement strand
GAAAGGAAGGGATTTTAGCACAACTGATCTACAAAACAACCGCCGAGTTGCTCTAATCGGCAGCGAAATTGATAACACCTTATTCAAGAATGTTGACGCAATCGGGAATTACATTTCAGTTAACGGAGTGCGCTATACCGTTGCTGGAGTTTTAAAAGAAAAGGGAAGTAGTTCTGGCATGGGAGGCGACCGATTGGTTATGATTCCTCTTGGTGTTGCAAGGCAGTATTTTGGACGTCCTGAAGAAACTTACACACTGAATGTAATGACTCAGAAAGCTGAAAATCTGATCCCTACCATTGAAGAAGCAACTGGAAAGTTTAGACAAATTAGAAGAATTCCTCTATCTAAATCTGATGATTTTGAAATTAGACGAAGCGATAGCTTGGCGAGTAAACTGATAGAAAACATAAGAGTAGTCACTGTCGCAGCAGGTGTAATTGGAATAATTACCTTACTAGGCGCGGCAATTGGTTTGATGAATATAATGCTAGTTTCGGTAACGGAAAGAACTCAAGAAATTGGCGTTCGCAAATCACTTGGGGCCTCGCCGTCTGTTATAAAAATTCAGTTTTTGACTGAAGCAGTAATCATTTGCCAGCTAGGAGGAATTGCAGGAATTATTCTAGGAATATTGGTTGGGAATATAACTTCAATATTAATTGACGGCGCATTTGTAATCCCGTGGTTGTGGATTTTTAGTGGGTTTCTACTTTGCTTTATTGTGGGAGTAATTTCTGGCTATTATCCCTCGGTAAAGGCTGCCAAACTTGACCCCATTGAAGCATTGCGCTACGAGTAACTAGCTCCAATCAAATCGATACCCGACATAAAACCTTGCTTGGCCTCTGGTAAATCCAAACCTCCCTTGATTTTTATTAAATCTGAATTGTTGCCAATTGTATTCCGCTGAAAATCCACCAAAAAACTTTCTGCTGTTGTAACCTAATCCGAAACGCATTCCCATAGTGCCTATTATGTGATTGTTTCTGTAGGCCAACTCACCTTCTGCATTGATAATTCGCGTATTTGCAAATGCAAATCCTGGACTCAAAGTTAGATTAGTAAATATATGTTCATTTAAAACCAACGTATAGGAATATCCCAGCAATGGTGCAACACTTCTAAATCTGGCATCTTCAAAAAAGCTTGCTCTGTTGGTAGGGTTAGAAAAGTTTTTTGGTGCAATGGCAGAATCAGCGATTATTCCGAAGGTATTAATTGACGTTCCCAAAAAGAACGAACCGGCACTTTTTTTCTGCCACTCACTCTGAACGTAAACCGATTGAAGCGAAAATTTTTCGTGATTAAAAACATAATATCCATAGGCGCCAAGACTTAAAGTTGTGATGTCTGATCGTTGAGGAAGGGGGTTACCTGGTTTCCAGTTTTTGTCGAATGCAGCAGGATTAGATAAATAAAATCCGTTGTACAATTGAACGCTAACATCAGCCCCTAACTTTTTGGTAAATAAATGCCCTTGCAAGTCAAATCGACGCGTAACACCGTGCGTGTTTTCCGGACCATCTTTACTTATTCTGGCAAAGGCTAACCCCACTTTAAGCCATTTATACACCAAGCCTAAACCCAAATCAGAACCAACATTGGGTTCATAATTTGACTCGAAGGTATTTTGCGCATCGGTAATTGTAAAGTTGTTGGTACGGTTTAAAGAAAAGAGTTTAATGGATAGTTTATCTTCAAGGTTGTCAATGTAGGTAGTATCCTGTGTTAAGTACTTATGAAAAAGTGAATCGGGGTGAGCCTCATCATCACTACCCTCAACTGCCAAAACGAGCATCGGCAAGAAAAGCAAAACACCATATAAAAAGAGTACCCTCATTTTTGAGGCTGCAAAAGTATATTGAAATAAAAAGAGCCGGACAATCCGGCTCTTTTAAAACTTAATATGTGGTAAAGCTTACTTCACTTCTTCAAAGTCAACATCTGTTACTTCGTCATCAGCTTTTGCATCAGCACCACCTGCATTTTCTGCACCTTGCTGACCTTCAGCTCCAGCAGCTTGCTGAGCAGCATACATTTCTTGCGAAGCAGCTTGGAAAGCAGTGTTCAATTTTTCCATTGCGGCATCAATTCCGTCAATGTTTTCTGCCTTGTGAACTTCTTTAAGTTCATTTAAAGCGGTTTCGATAGGCTCTTTTTTATCTGCTGGAATTTTATCTCCGTATTCTTTCAACTGTTTTTCAGTTTGGAAGATTAGGTTATCCGCAGCGTTAAGCTTTTCAATTCTTTCCTTTGCTTTACTATCCGCTTCAGCATTAGCTTCCGCTTCTTTTTTCATTTTTTCTACCTCCGCATCAGAAAGACCTGTTGAAGCTTCAATTCTAATTGACTGCTCTTTTCCAGTAGCCTTGTCTTTTGCAGAAACGTTTAAGATTCCGTTTGCATCAATATCGAAGGTTACTTCAATTTGAGGAACGCCTCTTGGTGCTGGTGGAATATCCGATAAATGGAATCTACCAATTGTTCTGTTATCCTTAGCCATTGGACGCTCTCCTTGTAATACATGAATCTCAACCGAGGGCTGATTATCTGATGCAGTAGAGAATGTTTCTGACTTTTTAGTTGGGATAGTTGTGTTAGATTCAATTAAACGAGTACTTACACCGCCCATAGTTTCAATTCCTAAAGAAAGTGGCGTTACGTCTAGCAGTAATACATCTTTTACTTCTCCAGTTAAAACACCACCTTGAATTGCTGCACCTAAAGCAACTACCTCATCTGGGTTCACTCCTTTACTAGGCTCTTTACCAAAGAAAGCTTTAACAGCTTCTTGCACAGCAGGTATTCTAGTTGATCCACCTACTAATATTACTTCGTCAATATCAGAGTTTGTCATGTCAGCGTTTTGCAATGCAGATCTACAAGGATCGATAGTTCTTTTGATTAAATCGTCTGCTAATTGCTCAAATTTAGCTCTTGACAATGTTCTAACTAAGTGCTTTGGAACACCATCAACTGGCATAATGTATGGCAAGTTAATCTCTGTAGAAGTAGTTGAAGAAAGCTCAATTTTTGCTTTCTCAGCAGCTTCTTTTAAACGTTGCAGTGCCATAGGGTCTTTAGATAAATCCAACCCATTTTCATCTTGGAATTCCTTAATCAACCAATCGATGATTACGTGATCGAAATCGTCCCCACCAAGGTGTGTATCACCGTCTGTTGATTTAACTTCAAAAACGCCATCGCCTAATTCAAGGATAGATACGTCATGTGTTCCACCACCACAGTCGAATACTACAATTTTAACGTCCTCACCTTTTTTATCTAATCCGTATGCTAATGAAGCGGCAGTAGGTTCGTTAATGATTCTTTTTACTTTAAGACCAGCAATTTCTCCCGCTTCTTTAGTTGCCTGACGCTGACTATCGTTAAAATAAGCAGGTACTGTAATAACTGCTTCGGTAACTTCTTGCCCTAAGTAATCTTCTGCGGTTTTCTTCATTTTTTGAAGCACCATTGCAGAAATTTCTTGCGGAGTGAATAATCTGTCATCGATTTTCACCTTTGGCAAAACACCGTCTTTTTCAATTTTGTAAGAAACTCTTTTTATTTCGTTAGCAATTTCATCAAAGGTATGCCCCATGAATCGCTTGATAGAGTTAATGGTTTTTGTTGGGTTAGTAATTGCCTGACGTTTTGCAGGATCACCAACTTTACGCTCTCCATCTTCAATAAAAGCTACAATTGAAGGGGTAGTTCTTTTTCCTTCGCTGTTAGGAATTACTACAGGTTCGTTACCTTCCATAACGGCAACGCACGAGTTGGTAGTTCCTAAGTCAATTCCGATAATTTTTCCCATGATTTATTGTGTTATCTGTGTTTTTAAATCTGTTCGACCCCCAATAGTCAATGGATATGCCATTTGATTAGCTACATTAAAATAGCTGACAAAGCTTCCAGAAATAAGTCAGAAAGAAAAAAGTTGTGACAGGCTGTCAGTTATTACGGACAACTAATTGAGCCCAAATTGTGTGACTTGTCAGCACAAAAGCCTTTCGAACCAGTATAACCTAGTATAAGACCAGTCACTAGTTCTTTTTCGGTGGCTTTGTTTAAAAGCACTTCAATTTCATTACTACCGTGAGCTTTTAATTGCTGGCTCATTGTAACCAACTGCCTTCCGGCCAATACTCCAAATCCGTTCTCTATATTGGTGTATTCTGGTCTGTCCTGTGCAATTCCGCTAGAAGCGTTTTTAACTTGTCGGTAATAGAAAAGATCTTCTGTTACGGCAAACATTCTAAACTCAACTTCTGCCGATTTACGATACAGTAAGTTTGATTCATCCGCGGCGTCTGTTAATTCTGAACCAATACGCTCAAAAAAACGTTCGCCATCAAACTTGAATTTAATTTGTCTTTGATCGGCAGCATTGGATACAATTTGTTCACCAAGCTCAAATATCATCTCTTTTTCAACCGCTTTTTCCGAGTTGGCGTATACTTCGTCATAGTGAAAAATCATTTGTAAGCCAGCCACCTTTGTACCTTCTGGATAAGTTAATTCAAAAGTCAACTCGTTTATTGAAGCACCATTTACAAAACTTACCGCACCACGCCAAAATCTACTAAACTTATTTGCCGCGTTTAAAAAGAATGCATTTGCACCTGTTTGCTCTTTTATAATTTCGAACTTACCTCCTATATCTTGACCATCAACTGTACCTTCAATTCTAAACTCAGCTTGTGGGTTTAAGTAAAACTCATCAACCACTCCTTTTGAAAGTGTGACTGTATATACCGTTTGCTCAGGCCCAAAGAAATCTCCAGTTTCTTTATTTTTAACCACGGTTTCAATCAAATCCCAAGAACGTCTATCTTCTCCAAATTCAGACTCGATTAGCTTTACACTCACATCCTTAAAGTAGTTTGAATCTGGAACATTTGCATAAAGTAGCGGATCTTCTGTACCAGCAAATGTTTTGGTAATCTTAAATGTTTGAACTGAATCGTAAGGATTCAACACCCCATAAACTATGGCTTGCGCTTCATAGTCTGTATAAACTTCTAAGTCATTTTTGCAAGATGTAAATATGAAGCCTGTCAATAAAACAATTAAAGCTTGCTTAAAAAATCTATAACCGAACTGCGATTTCATTTGTGCTGTCAAGAGTAATTTATATTTGCCTCTCAAGGCGGCGCCAAAGGTAGCATTTTGGACTGCCTAATTTCTTTGAATACACAAAAGGATAAAAAAAGCAGTTAAAAGGTTTAAAACTATGAGCACACAAATCAATAAATCGGTTAGTTCTAAAGCAAAAAAAGTAACTACCCATGTTCTTTCTGAAATGAAAGAAAAAGGAGAAAAAATTGCAATGTTAACTGCTTACGATTATTCAATGGCAAGGCTTATAGATCAGGCTGGCATTGATGTGATTTTAGTTGGTGATTCAGCTTCCAATGTTATGGCAGGTCATGAGACAACCTTACCAATAACGCTAGACCAAATGATATATCACGCTGCTTCAGTAATCAGAGGAATTGAAAGCGCTCTAGTGGTGGTTGATTTGCCTTTTGGTAGCTACCAAGGAAACAGTAAAGAAGCGTTAAATTCTTCTATCAGAATAATGAAAGAATCTGGTGCTCATGCAGTAAAAGTGGAAGGTGGAATTGAAATTATTGAGTCTGTTCAAAGAATAGTTTCCGCTGGTATTCCGGTAATGGGACACTTAGGTTTGATGCCTCAAAGTATATACAAATACGGAACATACGTAGTACGTGCTAAAGAGGATGAAGAGGCCGAAAAGTTGATTTCTGATGCTATAGAACTAGAGAAGGCAGGTTGTTTTGCCATCGTTTTAGAGAAAATTCCAGCGAGCTTAGCTACAAAAGTTGCAAAAACTGTTGGCATTCCGATTATTGGTATTGGAGCTGGCGGAGGTGTTGATGGCCAGGTATTGGTGCTTCACGATATGCTGGGAATTACTCAAGAATTTTCACCTCGATTTTTAAGACGCTATGCAGACCTTGCAAATGAGGTTAAATCAGGTGTATCGGCTTACATTGAAGATGTGAAGCGATTAGATTTCCCTAATGATTCTGAACAGTACTAATGGACGTTCTTTTTGAAGACAATCATTTAATCGCCATTAATAAAAAAGCCACCGAGTTAGTTCAGGGTGATATAACAGGCGACGAGCCTCTTTTAGAAAAAGTAAAGAGATACATTAAAGGAAAATATAAAAAGCCAGGAAATGTTTTTCTAGGGCTTCCACACAGATTAGACCGACCAACTAGCGGACTTGTAGTATTTGCAAAAACCAGTAAAGCGCTCTCTAGAATGAATGACCTTTTTAGGGACAGAAGAGTAGAAAAGACGTATTGGGCCGTAGTTAAAAACAAACCTCAGCACAAGTCGGGAACATTGATAAACTACTTAAAAAAGGTTGGCGATAAAAACAAATCCTTTGTTGAGAAAAATGACAAGAGTGGAGCTAAATATGCAGAATTGAACTACAAACTGCTTGCTTCATCCGACAACTATCACCTATTGGAAATTCTACCTAAAACCGGTCGTCATCATCAAATAAGAGTACAATTATCAAAAATAGGCTGCACCATAAAAGGTGATTTAAAATATGGATTTCCGAGAAGCAATAAGAATGGATCAATTCACTTACATGCGCGCAAACTCAATTTTACACATCCCGTTAAAAAAGAACCAATTGAAATTGTTGCTCCAGTTCCGAATGAATCGCTTTGGAAAGCTATGGAAAAACTAGTGGAGCGTTGAGTTAATTAAAACGCTATTTCCGTATTCTGAAACTCTTCCGTTTTTGTCCGTTACCTGAGCTACCCAGTAAAAGATGTCTCCATCTTTAGCAGAAGCATTTTCAGAAATTGTCCCATCCCACTCAGTGTTTGGATTAGTAGATGTAAAGACAGTACTTCCGTTATGATCTACAACTCTTAGTTTGAAAGAAATATCATCTTTCTTTAATCCAAGCGGCAACCATTTTTCTTTTTTTGGATTGAATATGCTAGATGCCATTAAATTGTAGCCGCGCAAAATTCTTACGGATTTAATGGTTGAGTCTTTACAACCACCGGAAGAAACTACTACCATTTTTATGCTGTAAACCCCTTTGCTTGCAAATGTGTGCTGGAAGGATTCAGAACTGGCAATCAGCTCATTATCAACATACCAAGTGTAATTTGCATTCTTTGAGCTATTAAGGGCAGCAAAGTTTACGTAAGGATTATTAACGTAGTAGTTTTTATTGTAACCGATACGAGCAGGTGGTGCTTGAACTTCAATTTTTTGATTGAATGTTTCTTTATCTCCGTCATAAACTGCAAGCGTAAACTCTCCAGCTGAATGAAAGCGCAAAGCTTCTAGTTTCTTCAATTTTATTTTTCTGTCATTAAGCCTATAGGTGAGCGCTTTTTGTCGCTTTGGATTCACATCTATCTTTAATTGCTCTCCAATACAGTAGCTATTTTTACCAAGCACCACATCAGGTAACGTAACCTTTGGCTGTTCAACAGCAGCAGTAGGAGCGGGTTTTTGAGAACTTGTCTCGCCATTTAATGTAGAAGAAGCCGTTTTTCTTGCAGTTGCTTTTGTTTCAGCAGTAGGCGTCTCTACTTCTTTTTCTAACTGCTTTTCTTCTGTAATAGTTGGTGTGTTTTTCACTTCTGGAAGCTGAATTTCTTCGGTGGCTGCAATAGCTTCACCTGAAGGTTTTTCCATGGAATTAAAATGAACAAAACCAAGTAAAACACATGCAGCTGAACCAAGAATAACTCCCCATTTATATTTGAGTTTACTTGTCTTGTACTTTTTGTTGTTTGCTTTTACTTGAGACTCGATGGCACTCCAATCCCCTACTTCGAATTCTTTTTCGAATCCTTCAAACAATTTATCTATGTCGTTGTTAGCTTGCATATTTTGATTTCAAAAACGCTTCAACTTCTTTTCTTAATTTCTTTTTGGCTTTAAAGAGATTGGATTTTGACGTTCCTTCAGAAATATTAAGGTGTTTTGCTATTTCTGCGTGGGTGTAACCTTCTATTACATACAGGTTAAAAACCGTTCGGTAAACAGGCGATAAATCTTGAATTGCTTTCAATAAATTATCCCTACCTACTGAAGCTAGCAATTGATTTTCTTCTTCCTCTTCTTCTCTACTGGACTCTAAAAGATATTCACCGTTTTCACCTTCGTCTATACTCAAAAACTGCATTTTCTTTTTGCGAATTTTATCTAAACATAGGTTTACAAAAACTCTTTTCATCCAACCATCAAAGGAGCCCTTATCGTCAAAACCATCAATTTTTTCAAAGACCTTTACAAACCCTTCTTGAACGTTGTCTTCGGCATCTTGCTTACAATCACAATAACGAAAACAAATGGACATCATCAAACCAAAATACCTATTGTAAAGCTCTCGCTGACACTTGTCGTCGCGTTGCTTACAACCTGTAATAATGTCTGATAACTGCACATTTAGTATTCGTTCCATCCGGAATTCTGTCTTAAGACGCAAACATTTTAAAACCGTTGCCTGCTTTTCAAATTTAAATTAACTAAAGCATACATTATGAAGTTTTAGTACAATTTGAGCTTTGAGTTTACCAAAAATAGTGCAGAGTTTATCTACTTTTGCCGCTTCAAAATTCAAACACAAAAAACATGAAAGTAACAGTAGTTGGAGCAGGTGCAGTTGGCGCAAGTTGTGCAGAATACATCGCAATTAAAGATTTTGCATCAGAAGTAGTTTTAATTGACATTAAAGAGGGATTTGCTGAAGGTAAAGCAATGGATTTAATGCAAACGGCCTCTTTAAACAGTTTTGACACAAAAATTACTGGTACTACCAACGATTATTCAAAAACTGCAGGTAGCGATATTGCTGTTATTACTTCAGGAATTCCCAGAAAACCAGGAATGACTCGTGAAGAGTTAATTTCCACAAACGCTGGTATCGTAAAATCAGTTTCCGAAAACCTAATCAAACATTCACCTAACGTAATCATAATTGTGGTTTCTAACCCAATGGACACCATGACCTACTTAGCGCATCAAGCAACTGGACTACCTAAAAACAGAATTATTGGTATGGGCGGTGCATTGGATTCTGCAAGATTTAAATACAGACTTTCAGAAGCTCTTGGTTGCCCAGCTTCTGACGTTGACGGAATGGTTATCGGTGGACACAGTGATACTGGAATGATTCCATTAACAAGATTAGCTACTAGAAACAGTGTTCCTGTTTCTGAGTTTTTATCTGATGACCAAATGACTTGTGTAAAAGAGGAAACTAAAGTTGGCGGTGCAACACTTACCAAACTTTTAGGAACCTCTGCTTGGTATGCTCCAGGTGCGGCAGTATCTGCAATGGTTCAGGCAATTGCATGTGATACAAAAAAAATGTTCCCATGTTCTTGCCTTCTTGAAGGTGAATATGGCCTAAACGATATCTGCATTGGTGTACCATCAATTATTGGTAAAAATGGAATTGAAAAAGTCGTTGAAATTGATCTAAACGATGCAGAGATGAATAACTTAAAAGAATCTGCTGCTGCAGTTAGCAAAACAAACGGATTGCTTTAAAAATCTCATAAATATCTCAAAAAAAATCCCCACTAATTGGTGGGGATTATTTTTGATTTGTACCAGCAAAAAGACGTTTACCTAACAGCCAATAGTTTCTTGGATAAAATCAGTTTTTACAAGCCATAAAAAACCAACTGAATATCAATTACTTACACATAATCTACTTGCAATACATATATATATCTTGAAGTTCTATATTTGCACGCTTTAATTTTAACTAAATAGCGGCAAAAAATGCAAAACAAAACGGCTATATGGCTCTTTACAATTTTATTGACAGCAGCCTGTATTTATCAGCTTTCGTTTACATGGATTACCAATGGTGTTGAGAATGATGCTAAAGCTTATGCTAGCGAAAAACTAGATTCTCTTCTTACAGTAAATCCAGAAATGAGCAGCTATGCTCAAGATTCTGCACTTGGTGTTTTAGAAAGTAACTACTTGCTAAACGTTGGTTCAGAAGAAGCTTATCCTGTATTGGGATACACATACAGAGAGTGCAAGCAACGAGAGCTGAACAAAGGTTTGGACCTTCAAGGAGGTATGAACGTTACATTGGAAGTTTCGGTTGTTGACCTAATTAAAGCAATGGCAGCAGACAGTAAAGACGAAGTATTTGTAAAGTCAATTAACGATGCAATTGAATTACAAAAGAATTCTCAAGACGATTTCACAACTCTTTTTGGACAAGCAATTCAAGCAAATAATCCTAACTTTAAATTAAGTTCGGTTTTTCACAACAGAGAGAACAAGGAGCTTTTTCCTAGAGAATCTTCTAATGAAGAAGTATTAGATATCATCAGAAAAGAAGCTGAAGATGCTGTTAAAAGAACAGAGCAAGTACTTAGAAAAAGAATCGATGGTCTTGGAGTTGTTCAACCAAAAATTCAGCGTTTAGCTACTTCTGACAGAATTATCGTAGAACTTCCTGGTGTAAAAGATAAGAGCCGAGTTCGTAAGATTTTACAAGGAACTGCTAAGTTGGAGTTCTGGGAAACTTATGACAACAGAGAAATTTTTACAGGGCTTGAAAAAGCAAACGAGTATTTAAGAGAACTTAAAAAAGCAGAATCACCAAAAGCTGATTCTACTGAAACTTCTTCGCTTGACGATGTTGTAGCTGACGATACTGGAACTAAGACTGATGTTGAAGCGGAAACTACAGATTCAACAGATTCTGCTGACGATTTATTAGCAGAACTTGAAGGTGATAATGATACAGCAGCAAATGCTGCTGATGAGCAGTCGTTTGATGAGTTTGCAGCTGAAAACCCATTGTATGCATTGGTTCAGCCAATAATTTACCAAGACCCAGAAACCCAGCAGTATTTCCCCGGTGAAGGTCCAGTGATTGGATATGTGAGTTTAAAAAACAAAGCTGAAGTAACTGAGTTATTAGCTGACAGAAACATTCTTAAATATTTCCCTTCAGACATTAAGTTTTTGTGGGCTGCTAAGCCCATCATGGATGGTAACAATCAACCTACAGATGTATATGCTTTACACGCCATTCAAGTATTACAAAGAGATGGTAACGCTCGTTTAGAAGGTGATGCAATTACAAATGCATTTGTAACTGCTGATCCACTTGGACAACCCGAAATTTCTATGTCAATGAACTCTACAGGTGCAAAAATCTGGAGAGAGATGACAAGGCAAGCTTCTCAAGGAACGGTTAACGGTGCTCCAACTAATAAAAGCATTGCAGTTGTGTTGGATGACTTAGTCTATTCTGCACCTAGTGTAAATGGTGAAATCCCTGGAGGGCAATCGAGCATTTCTGGGCGTTTTAGTCCTGAAGAAGCACAAGATTTAGCCAACGTTCTAAAAGCGGGTAAACTTCCTGCTCCGGCTAACATTATCGAAGAAGCTATTGTTGGACCTTCTCTTGGACAAGAAGCTATTCAGTCTGGAATGATGTCTTTTATCGTAGCATTTATTCTTGTACTAATTTACATGGCGTTTTTCTATGCTAGAGCAGGTCTAATTGCGGACATAGCACTTATAGCTAACGTATTCTTTGTATTTGGTGTTCTAACGAGTATTGGCGCTACACTTACTTTACCTGGTATTGCAGGTATCGTTCTTACCATTGGTATGTCGGTAGATGCTAACGTGCTGCTTTACGAAAGAATCCGTGAAGAATTAAAATCTGGTAAAGGAATGAAGCTGGCAATTAGCGAAGCATTTAGTATTAGAGGTGCAATTCCTTCTATTATGGACGCAAACATTACTACTGGACTTACTGGTTTAATTCTTTTAGTTTTTGGTACGGGACCAATTAAAGGTTTTGCCACTACGCTTATTATTGGTATTGCTACTTCATTATTTTGTGCAATCTTCATTACCCGTCTAATTTTCGAATGGCAGTTAAGAAAAAAAGATTCGCTTTCGTTTGCTACAAAAATGACTGTTGGTGCGTTCAAAAACTTGAACTTGAAGTTTATCATGAGACGAAAACTATACTACATCATTTCTTCTATTATTGTTGTTGCCGGTATTGCTTCGCTTACAATTAGAGGTTTAGATTCGGGTGTAGATTTTACAGGAGGAAGAAGCTATTTGGTTCGTTTTGACAATCCTGTTCAAGTAGAAACAGTTGGAAGCGAATTGGCTAAAGTATTTATCTCGAAAGATGGTATCGCTCAGCGACCAGAGGTTAAAACCTATGGAACATCAAACCAAGTAAAAATCACAACCAAATACCTAATTGAGGAAACCGGAAGTGAAGTTGAGGATAAAGTAGAATCTACTTTAACTACTGGTTTAAATGCAATTGGTGACAATTTTGAAATTATGAGTTCACAATTGGTTGAACCAACTATAGCTGATGACATTAAACAATCTGCGGTATGGTCAGTATTGTTCTCATTAATTGTAATCTTCCTTTATATACTGTTTAGATTTAGAAAATGGCAGTATGGTTTAGGAGCATTGTTGGCTATGTTCCACGATGTTATGGTGGTACTAGGAATCTTCTCTATTTTCTACGGAATTGCTCCTTGGTCAATGGAAATAGATCAAGCGTTTATTGCAGCAATCTTAACGGTAGTTGGTTATTCTATTAACGATACCGTGGTTGTATTTGATAGAATAAGAGAATATTTGGGATTACATAAAAAGACAGCATACAAAACGGTTGTTAACGATGCACTAAACAGTACATTGAGTCGTACAATCAACACCTCTTTGAGTACCATTTTGGTATTGCTTATGATTTTCATCTTTGGTGGAGAAGTAATTAGAGGTTTTGTATTTGCATTGATGGTAGGTGTAATTGTAGGTACATACAGTTCATTATGTATTGCATCACCTGCAGTGGTTGATTTATCAAGCGAAGCAGAAAAATCTAAATAATCGAGTTTATAACAATGATTAAAAAAGGGGCAATTTGCCCCTTTTTTTGATGATATTAGTAAAATGAATTTATTGTTTTTTAGTCTGGGCGGCGGTGAAATCTTTATCATTTTGTTGGTCATCCTGCTGCTGTTTGGTTCAAAAAGAATTCCGGAAATAGCACGCGGCTTAGGCAAAGGGATTCGTCAATTTAAAGATGCTACTAACGATATTCAACAAGACCTAAACGATAGCATTAAAGACGTAAAGCAAGACATCGAAAAAACTAAAAAGGAATTAGACAAATAATGATTCCCGCATAGCCTTGTGAGAGTATCAAGTCCAATAGCGCATTTAAACATACCTACGCACCTAGTTAGTTATACAACTTGCTTAATATTTCTATTGGTAGGTTTTGCAGGTTATTCTCAATCAGAGGCACCAATTGAAGACTCAACCGAAACAGAGGAGGAAGTTCCAAAGAACTTTACTTTTTATCATTTTTCGTTAAACGAATTCTATACGGACACTTTTGTTCCAAATACCATAGACACTAACCTGACCAATTTTTTCAATTACAACCAGAACCTTTACAATTATTACAACAACTTGGGCAATTATGGTTCAGCACAACAATCTTTACTTGCCTCTGATACTATTCTTACAGGGTTAAACTACGGCTTTGATAACTTTAATAATTATCGATTTGGGTTTAATACCATTCGGTTTAGAGAATTGAGTCAACCCTTTGCAACTATAACCTATCTAAATGGCGCTCAGCAAGAAGAAGGTTTAGATGTTGATTTAAGTCAAAATATTAGAGAAAATTGGAACGTGGGGGTAAGGTATCGAAGAATTAGTAGTAATGGTTTCTATGATAAACAACGGAACTCTATCAATAATTTTCAATTCACACAGCACTTTAAAACCAAAAACCATAAGTATCAGTTTCTGTTTTATGGAGTATACAATGACAACGTAAACCAATCGAACGGAGGTATAAAATACGATACTGTATTTACCGATTCTCCCCAAAAAATTACAAGACAAGGATTTGAAATAAATTATCAAAACGCATTTAACAGCGCAAGGCAGCAGGAGTATTTCTTTAAACAACGTTTCAATTTTGGACCAACTAAAAAGTTTAACTACATAGACGAACAGGATTCGATTTACGTAGATTCCATTATTCTTGAGCAAACTATTCCAAAAATCACGCTAGAGCATACCTTTTTGTATCAGCACCAAGAGTTAATTTTTGAAGATAAAAACTTGGATAGTACAAACTATCTAAATCAAAATCTACTGAACGGTTCCGCCACATTTGACAAAACCCTGCTGAATAAATTCGACAATGAACTTGCTATTATTCTTCACCCATTTACTGAAAAAGATAGTTCATTTTTAAGCTCAATTAGGCTTAAAGCTGGAGCGGGTTTCCAGTACGGTACATACACACAGTACAACCTAAATAACTTAACAACAGATGCTTTTCACAACAACCTTTATACGAAAGCTAGTCTCTATAACAGGTCTAATTCCATTCACCATTTTAACTTAACCGGACAACTTGTTATGGCGGGATATAATGAAGGTGATATTAGTTTTAGATTTAAACATTCATCCCTGTTAAAAAACAAAATTCGACTTAACACAGCTTTAAACACATCGTCTCAGCGTCCTGCGCTAATCTTTGATGAATACAACAGTTTTGGTTGGAATTGGAATACTAGTTTTAATAAAGTAGGAATTATAAACGGAAAGGTTGAACTGCAACTTGATAGTGCATATTTCAAGATGGGTGTGTTTCAACAATCAACCACTAATTACACCTATTTTGGGATTGATGGATTACCCAGACAGTACAATGGAACAATTAGTATCACAAGACCATACCTTGAAAAACTGTTCAAATTTGGAGCATTTCATCTAAGGCTTTCTGGTGGATATCAATACATAAGTCAAGCGGGCATTATCAATCTACCAGAGCTGTTTACATATAATTCTTTTTATGTTGAAGGAAGAATTTTTGAGCGCGAGTTACTATTCAGACTTGGAACCGATTTCTTTTACATATCGGAACATACAGCAGATCGATATAATCCGGTAACGCGTCAATTTTTTATTCAGACAAAACAATCTGTGGGAAACTACCCATGGCTTGAGCCATTTTTGATGGTAAATGTTGAGCGGTTTTACTTTTTTGTTAGAATGGCTAATGTAGCTGAAGGATTCTTTGGATACAATTACTTAGCCCGACCAAACTATCCTATGCAAGACCGTGCTCTAAAACTTTCGGTGCGCTGGGATTTAATCAACTAACCTCTGCCTCTACTCTTCTTGCTTCTTTATAAATATCTGCAAAGAGTTTAACTCTATCATTTTTCTCTCTCCAGATAGTGCTGTGAAGAGCCACACCAGAAAAACCTGTTCTTCTGGCTAATTCAACTCTTGGTTGTGTCACACCGCCAAGGGCAATAACAGAATGCTTGGTTTTATATAGTAAACTTCTCAGTTGTTTTTCGGAGTAAGCCGCGCTAAACTCCTGCATCTCATGCCTATCGAAAACTGGGCTTAAAAAAACGTAGTCATAGTTTGCCTTGTCATTCAACAAGCTTTGTATAGAATGAAAAGACTTTGACAAACTCAAGTTCTTTTTGAAATGGCGGGCATACCAAAAGCTCAAATTCCCCCAGAAGGTATTGAGTTTTTTATGTGAGGAAATATGAATCCCTTTTACTCCAAATTTACTGGCCAACCCATAATGAGAGTGCAAAACAATTCTATTTCTATACTCTTTGGGAATCATAGATAGATACTCAGCCATTTGCTTTCTAGTAAATCGTTTTTTCTTTACATGAAAAGCATCAAGCCCCATATTCATAAATTCAATTATGTATCCAATTTCAGATTTTGTCTTATTCGGACTTGAAACAACAACTAACTTCATAAACTCTCTTTAATCTCTTTCATGGTTCTTAGAAAATTGGGGTTACGTTCTATTTCAGTGCCTACAACAACCACATTAGCCCCAGCATCAAATACACTTAAGATCTCTTCTTTAGATCGAATCCCTCCTCCAACAATTAGTGGAACATCAATAGCAGAACGAACAGCTGAAATCAACTCCTGAGATACTGCTTTTTGCGCCCCACTTCCACCATCAATATATATTGTGCTAAGGCCGAGCATTTCGCCAGCAAGAGCCGTTGCAGCAGCTACTTGAGGTTTATTGTATGGCAGAGGTTTAGTTCCACTAATGTATGATGCCGTGGTCTCTGCACCACAATCCACCAACATATACCCCGTTGAAATAGCATTGATGTTAGCTCGCTTGATGTACGGTGCAGCAATTACTTGTTGACCTATTAAGAACTCGGGGTTTCTACCTGAAATCAATGACAAAAACAAAATTGCATCTGCACTTTCAGCAATCTGATAAGCTGATCCCGGAAAAATTATAACGGGAGTTTTGGTGTATTTCTTTATTTCTTGCGTTGCCTCTTCAACAGAATGACCATCAACCAAACTTCCACCCAATAAAATATAGTCAACACTTGCGCTTTCTATTTTATTTACCAGAGACTCCAGTTCGGTAAATTCAATTCTATCTGGATCCAATAGAACAGCAATTTGTTTTGATGTTGTTTCCGCACTGAAGAGCATGCTGCAATAATAATTCTTATCTATAAGGTATAAACCACAATAAACCCATCAATAAAATCGTACTGTAATTCTTCAGATACTTTTTTACCGTCAGAAAACTCTATTTGTGCAGTAATGACTTTTGTATTTACAGCAACCGCTACACAATGAATCTGATTAGAAAAAATCAGATGTTCAACGTGAGAATATTTTTTAAAACAAGCCTCTTTCACAGACCATATCATAGTCCAATACAGCTCTTCTTGAAACCCAGCGTCATCAATATTAAAATCTTTTTTGCCTCTAAATTTCCTAGAAATTCTAACTGCTTTGTTACCAATTTCTTCAATATCAATTCCAATGTTCTTATCAGAACCAGCAACGGCAACATACCCTTTGGAGTGAGATATGGATATATGTTTATATGAAACTGGAATTGGCTTTCCCTGTTGGTCATACTTTAAGTCATTAATACCAAAATATTGTTTGAGTAAATAATTGGTGCAAGCTTTTTCAAGCTTTCGAGCTGCGTTCGAAATTTCTACAAATTCAGTTTGCCCAAAGAATTCCAATTCTTCCTCAATCTTCCAAACATAAAGGCTGTTTGATTCGTCTATTTGGAGTTGCTTTTTTAGTGGCATTACGACTTAACAATAATGATTTTAGGAATCGAAAGGTAATATATACCTTTGCAAAAATTTTATAGGACAAAATTATATGAGTAATACAGACACACAATCAAGACCTCAATACAAGGTAAAGGACATTTCTTTAGCCGATTGGGGTAGAAAAGAAATAACATTAGCTGAGGCAGAAATGCCAGGACTTATGTCATTAAGAGAGGAGTACGGCGCTAGCAAGCCTTTAAAAGGAGCTAGAATTGCAGGTTGCTTGCACATGACAATTCAAACAGCCGTTTTAATTGAAACATTAGTTGATTTAGGCGCTGATGTTACCTGGTCTTCATGTAATATCTTCTCAACTCAAGATCACGCTGCAGCAGCTATTGCAGCAGCAGGTATTCCAGTTTATGCTTGGAAAGGAATGAGCGAAGAAGAGTTTGATTGGTGCATTGAGCAAACTTTATTTGCTTTTAAAGATGGTCAGCCTCTAAATATGATTTTGGATGACGGTGGTGATTTAACCAACATGGTATTTGATCGTTTTCCAGAATTAACCAAAGACATTAGAGGACTAAGTGAAGAAACTACTACTGGAGTTCACAGACTTTACGAAAGAATGAAAAATGGCACGCTTGTAATGCCTGCTATCAATGTGAACGATTCAGTTACCAAATCGAAATTCGACAACAAATACGGTTGTAAAGAATCGTTGGTAGATTCTATCAGAAGAGCGACAGACGTTATGCTTGCTGGTAAAGTAGCTGTTGTTTGTGGATACGGTGATGTTGGTAAAGGTTCTGCTGCTTCTTTAAGAGGGGCTGGTGCAAGAGTTATTGTCACTGAAGTAGATCCTATTTGTGCTTTGCAAGCTGCAATGGACGGTTTTGCTGTTAAAAAATTAGAGACTGCTCTGCACGAAGTTGATATCGTTGTTACCACAACTGGTAATAAGGACATTGTTCAAGGGCATCACTTTGAAGCAATGAAGGATAAAACCATCGTTTGTAACATTGGTCATTTCGATAATGAAATTGACATGGCTTGGCTAATTGAAAACCACGGTTCAACCAAAGTTGAGATTAAACCTCAAGTGGATTTATACAATGTAAACGGTAACGACATTATTATTTTGGCTGAAGGTAGATTGGTAAACTTAGGTTGTGCTACTGGGCACCCTTCTTTTGTAATGAGTAACTCGTTTACAAACCAAACTTTAGCACAACTTGAGCTTTGGAACAATAGCGATAAGTACGAAAACAAAGTTTATATGCTTCCTAAGCACCTTGATGAAAAAGTGGCTAAACTGCATTTAGAAAAAATTGGGGTTGAACTTACTGAGTTAAGAAAAGATCAAGCTGATTATATTGGTGTAAAAGTTGAAGGTCCCTACAAACCTGAACACTATAGATACTAATAGATTAAGTATTATAAAAATAAAGAAGCCGCATTTAGCGGCTTTTTTTTTATCCAAAAAAACTAGTTAAACACTTGAAGTATTCCTTGGCTTTCTCTTGTTTGATATTGCAATAATGGAATCGATGAATTACCCGTCGCAACAGTACCATCGGTTAAGTAGTACTTAATTTGATCACAACCTTCAACACCGTATATTCCAGTTGAATCAACGCTTACCAGCGAGCAAGACTCAGTGCTTTTGTGCGGTGAATGTCTTTCATAAGCTCTGTAACCATCTATATCACGATAAACAATAATTCCTTTGGAGCCACCATCAACGTAAATATAGCCACCTACAGCAGTTAGATTAAAATTTGATGGTTGATCTAAATTCAGGTATAAGTTAACGCCCATCTGAGGAATATTTTCGTACTGTACATTATTATCCTTTCTTTTACAACTTGAAATGAAAACACAAAGAATTAATATAAAACACGTCCGCATAGGCTACAAAGTTACGTTAGTTTCAGTGTTTTGTTGTTTTACCTTTTTCTTTTATCCGACTCCAGTTAATGCCCAACAAAAAATTGAATCAAAAAGAAAACTCAAAAAAAGAAGTAAACAAGTTGAGAAAAAGAGAGAAGAAGATCGAGAAGCTGAGTTAAACATCTCTGAAGATTTACGAAATCAACATAAATCTAATCAAACAAAAGCGGTTCGAAAGCGAATGAAAAAGAATAAGAAAAGAGCTAAAAGGTATAACGACAATAAAAAATCATTTTTTCTTGTGCGCTGGTACAAAAAAGTGGCTGTTAAAATTCAAGCTATATTTTAATCCTAAATTATTGCTTTAAAAGAACTTACAAGGTTTCAAAAAACCATCATAAATGCCCAATCACACATTGTATAGAACCGTTAAGATTAAAGGGCGCACCGCATAGCTTTCAGCCCCTCGAACGAAAGCAAATATTTATATCTTTACCACCTTAATTTCGCTTCATTTTTGATTTAATAACAGTAATCAAGTTTATATGTTAAAAAGATATTTTACCCTGTTATTGATAGGGTTTGGACTATCAATTAGCGGGTATGCACAAACAGGAACCGGAGGAATTAAAGGTAAAGTTTTAGACTCCGAAACTGGCGAACCCCTTCCTTTTGTAAACGTAGTTGTTGAGCAAGCTGGTAGAATTGTAACAGGTGGTTCAACCGACTTTGATGGAAAGTTCTTTATAAAACCACTTCCAGCTGGAACTTACGACTTAAAAGTGAAGTTTGTTGGTTATGCTCCACTTCAAAAAAGTGGCGTTGTTGTAAATGCAGACAAAATCACATTTACCGACATGAACATGAAGTCGAGTGCAGTAGAAATGGAGACTTATGAAGTGATTGATTATAAGGTTCCACTTATTTCTAAAGATAACACAAGTAGTGGTAGCACAATTGGCGGTGAAGACATGGATAAAATGGCAACCCGTTCAGTGTCGGGTATTGCTCAGCAAGTTGGTGGTGTAGTTGCTGCTGACGATGGTTCAGGAAGTTTGAACTTTAGAGGCGCACGTAGCGATGCGAACTACTACTTTATTGATGGTATTAAAGTAAGAGCTGCTGCAAACAGCCTTCCGCAAGCAGCAATCGAACAAGTTTCAGTGACTACTGGTGGTATTCCAGCACAGTATGGTGACGTAACTGGTGGTGTTGTTAGTATTACAACTAGAGGTGCACCAAGTACTTATGGTGGGTCAGTAGAATATGTAACTTCTGGTTTTAGAAACAGAGAAACTCAAAAAACTTTCGGGTTAGATCCATACGCGTACAACTTATTAGAGTTTAGTGCATACGGACCAATTTTGTGGAAAAAAGATAGTACGAACAAAAAAACCTCCCCAATTCTAGGTTTCTTTTTATCTGGTAACTTTAATTATGTGGCTGACCCACGTCCTAGCCATATTGGATATTGGAAAGTTAAAGATGAAGTGAGAGACGAATTAATTGCAGATCCACTTAGAGAAAACCCAAGTGGTGATGGAACAGCCCCTAATGGCGAGTTTTTACGTCTGAACGACATGGAAAACATTAGAACTAAAAGAAATGCTCAACAGTACGGAAGCAGTATCCAAGCAAAGTTTGATATCAATACCAGTAAAAATACCAACTTGACTATTGGAGGTAACTTTACTTACGATAACAGAAAAGGTAATGGAGGTAATAGCTTCTACAGTGATGGAAATGGGGATTTTAGCCTTTACCCTAGTGCTTTAATGTCATGGGATAATCACCAAAGGAGAGAAGATTATAACTCTAGAGCGTTTATACGTTTCACCCAACGTTTTAATGATAACCAAGGTGAAGACAACACTTCTCTTATTAAGAACGCATTTTATACCGTTCAGTTTGATTACAGTAATACATTAAGTAGAATTTACAACGATGATTTAAGAGACGATCTTTGGAAATACGGTTACGTAGGAAAATTTGAAACCTATGAATCTAAAACGTATGAATTACAGCAAGATTCGGCATTTTTCCGTCAAGGATGGATTCACCAAACTTGGGAAGATACCTTAATTGGTTTTACACCTAGTGATGACAACCCAGCTTTAGCAAATTATACAAGTCAGTATTACGAACTTTTTGGTTGGCAAGGTTATGATGCTGAAGGTAACCCGCAGTTTGATAAA
>CBFICO010000031.1:0-21603 GCA_965661115.1 Salibacteraceae bacterium | reverse complement strand
GCATATAATTTTTGAACCTTCCTTTTTAACGAAACGCTCGGGACTAGCACAGAGGGTATATTGCTGTCCGTATTGAACAAAACTTGAAAACGGGGTCGCAGACAATTCAAGCAGCTTTTTATAGGTTGAGTATGGGTTTATCTCACCTTCAGCGGTAAATATTTGGCAAAAATTCGCCTCGTAAATGTCACCGAGCTTTATGTGCTTTTTTACTTCATTAACCCGATTAATATATTCAGCTTTTGAGAGGGTCGGGTTAAACAAAATACGCTTGGTGTGACCTTGATGCACGTTTTCATTGTCAGCCGTCCATATCGCATTTACTAATTCTTCAATCTGATTTTTTGTAGTTGAATCCTTAAAGAAGTGTGCTTTTACCTTTTTATCTTCTATTTCAAAAACTATCTCTGGTTGAACAAAAACCAATGGGTCATTATTATAATAACTCGGGTTGTTAGAGTTTAAATCCTCTAGTTCGTTTTTCAGGTCATAATTTATCCAACCAAAACACCAGTCGTTAAGCTTTTGTTGGTATTCCTGTAGCTTAGAAAAACTTTTGCCGCGTGTAGGTTTAAATTCCCCAATAACACCAATTGCAAGCAATTGTTTATTACTTGAATTGCTGTTGCCAAGATAGAAAACAGGGTCAAAGTTTTTTAGTGCTTCAATACAAATTAGCGCATCAACCGCAAACGAGATGCTATGGCGTTGTTTAGCCATTAATTACCACATCTTTTAAAGCAGCAATCCAAGTAGGGTGATCGTTCAAACTCTCTACTAAATCAAGTTGTTCTCCTCCATGCTCATGGAAGATTTCTTCGTATTCGTCTTTTATTTCAATGGTTGTTTCAAGGCAGTCGGAAACAAAGGCCGGACTAAAAACTAAAACGCGTTTTTTACCTTCTTTGGCCAAATTCTCAACTACTTCGTCAGAAAATGGCTCTAGCCATTTTTTATCCAATCTAGATTGAAACGAAACCGTGTACTTTCCTTCTTCAATGCCCAATTCTTTAACTAACAATCTGGTAGTGGCGTAGCAAGTTGCTTTGTAACAATGCAGGTTTTCTTTCGTGATTTCCGTTTCACAGTGATTATCGCTACAAGGGCCCACTTCATAAACTTTGTCAACCTGGCGCTCTGGCAACCCGTGATAGCTAAAAATGAAATGCTCGTAGCTGTTTAAATCGTGTTTTTTAGCATTATCAACTATAGTTTCAATGTATTTTGGATGATCATAAAACTGCCCTGTGATTCTAATCTCTGGAAATACATACCAGTTTTGCATTACACGCATTACTTCTTCAACAGTACTGCCCGATGAACTCGAAGCATATTGTGGATACATGGGAATGCAAATAATCTTTTTAGGGTTCTCTAAGCGAACTTGTTCTAACACTTCTGGTATTCCAGGGTTTTGGTAGCGCATGGCTAAGTGAACACTGTATTCTTCACCCAATTCTTTTTGCAGCAGTTCTTTTGCTTTATTACCGTATATAACCAAAGGAGAGCCTTCGTTAGTCCATAGTTTTTGGTAAAGTTTAGCTGATTTTGGAGCCCGAAAAGGAACAATAATCAAGTTCACTAAGATCTTTCTTAGCAACCAAGGAATATCAATTACCCGTTTGTCGTTTAAGAATTGAAATAAGTATCTTCTTACATCTCCTGTTTTAGGGCTATCGGGTGTACCTAAATTTATTAGAACTACTGCTGTTTTATTCATAGTCTCCTAGACAATTAAAAAGCTAAAAGGTGGGCAAAAGTACACAATGAAAGTTGTCTTTAATAGGTCAAGAAGTGGCGAAATTAATCGTAAAAATACTGTTTGAGATTAAGAAACTTGCGTTCTAAAAATTGGTAGCTGATATGAGCAATTAAAAACTGAATGTCTCTTCCGCTTTGAACGGTTTTACATTTTATTCCCTTTTCTAAATCGTATACATACGGTACCGCGCCATATGAGTAGTTTGTGAGGCTATAGTACAGTGTACCGATAATAGAAGGTACCCACATTTCAATGATTGGCTCACTACCCATATTGGTATTGTGCGGATACTCAAATGAAGCATAACCTGCGTGTAAAAAATCGGTTGCTGGTGCCGGCGTAAGCGGTAGGTTTCCAAATTCTACCCTTTGGGAGGTTGCATTAAGGTTTGCTGAGTTGAGCAGAATTGTTTTTTCAATTAAATCGCAGCCGGTAAGGGAAGTATCAATTACTTGGTTGGAACCGACTTTAACTTCCATTCTGTGATTGGGTGAGGCTGAAGCGTTTGAAGCATCTGAAAATGTTGTTTTAAAAATAGTAGAAGGAGCTCCAGTAGCTTGATAAATGTTTCTGGTGGCAACGTTTAAAGAACGAATACTTGGGGTGCTTATGAGAGGCGAGGCATACCCTTCGGCGGGGAGATAAATAGGGGTTGAAACTCCAGCGTTATCCTTTGAACCGTAGTTGTAAGTGTTATTAAAATTGCTCGTGCTTTTGGCTGTAAAATAAGTCTCGCTGGTTTTGTTAACGAAATTCGTGTTGCTTAAAAGTTTAAATCTGAAGTTAGCAGCAAAAGTGTTCCAAGTTAGGTAGTAATAAAGTGTGTCATTAAAAAGACTGTAGTATGGGTTCATCCTACTACCATTAGGGTCTTGATATAAAAAGCCATCAAACCAACCATCGTTGCCTTCACCGAAAAATATAAGTTTATCACCCGAATCAAAGCTACCATCAGCACCTCCTTCTATTTTAATGGGTTGTTCTTCTCCTTTTGCAATTAGCTGAAAAGCGTTTGGGTTTATGGTTGATAAATCCGCTCCAATTCCTGCAAGAGCAGCAGATAAAATAGAATAATCAACTTGTTACATACCAGTGGTAGTTACTGGTATTATTAGGTATTGCTGGTTGTAGTTAATCCATTCATTTCCAAATTTTTGCGCCGTAATTGATGCGGGCAAAAACAGGATTAGAAAAAACCCTAAAAGTTTTATCATTTTGGATTATTGAAATCAATTTTTAGAGAAAAAACGTTAGAATATAAAGCTACACTATTATCTCCAATATCGGTAAGCGCATAATCTACCGTTACTCCTTTGAAGCAAATTCCTATACCTATGTTAGGTTCAAAAGTGGTTTCCTTGTGTGTTCCCACTTCTGCTTTAATTTTTTGAAAATTCCCTAACCCAGAACGCAAGTACACCATTTCGTTCCAGCTAAATTCTACTCCCATGTATGGGTCAATACTAAATGGGTCGCCTTGTATGAGTGTATTTCTTTGGCCGTCTGTAGTAATGTCAAAGTTTACTTCTGGTTGAATGCCAAATTTTTTTATTTCAAATAATCTACCTGCTCCAAGAATAACACGGGGCAAAGTAAGTTCTAATCCATTTTCTGGAATTTCGTTATTGGTTTGAGCAAATACTTCTAGAGTTCTTTGGCCTAGGCTGTAGCTCCAAGCGTTAAATGTTGAGGTGACGTCTCGAATGGTGGCTCCAAAATTCCAGTTTTTATACTCGTATTGAGCTCCTGCATCTAAGCCAAATCCCCATGCATTTGCAAACGAACCAACTTTGCGGTAAATCACTTTTGCATTGGCTCCAATAGTTAATCCTTCTACCGCTAAATCTCTAGCATACGAGAAAATAAAGGCATTGTCAACCGCGGCAAAAGAGGTTATGTTATCGTAGTTTACATTACCATTTTGGTCAACTAGGTCGATAGTGTTTGGGATGTCATCAACCCCAAATCGGATATAGGAAAACCCGAAACTAGACTGTTCATCTATCTTGGTGGCAAACGAAGCGTAATCGTATTTTGCAATTCCAGCAAAGTACTCTGCGTGCATTAACCCAATGGCATATTCTTTTTTTAGACCGTTTAATCCTGCAGGGTTCCAATAGCCGCTGGTTACATCATTTACGGTGGCAACGTTTGCTTTTGCCAGCGCCATTGCTCTAGCCCCAACACCAATGGATAGAAACTCGTTGGAGTATTTTCTTACTTGAGCATTTAGCTCTGAAAGTCCAACAAAAGCCAATAGATACAATATGAGCGCTGACTTTTTTATGTTTTTTACTATTTGCATTACAATCGCTAAATTAACGTGATTGCCATTTTAAACTACATATACAGACAAAAATTGTAAGGTAGAGGTTGTTTGTACGCGTATAGATTTTTAATGTTAGTTTGTAGTGTGAAAATGATTGTCAATTTCATCCCAAACTTGTTTACGCTTTGTAATTTGCTTTGTGGAGTTGTGGGTATTTACTTGTGTTTTCATCAGGCTATGCCACAGGCAGCGATATTGATTTTTGTAGGTGGGTTTTTCGATTTTTTTGATGGCTTGATTGCAAGGTTATTGGGTGCACATTCTGAGCTGGGAAAGGAGTTGGACAGCCTTGCTGATATGGTAACATTTGGTGTTCTCCCGGGTTTAATTATGTTCAACCTTTTGCTTTCATCTCAGGGGTATTACTTCTCATTGATAGAAGAAATTCCATTAAAAGCATTAGTGATTTCTTTTACTGCATTGCTAATTCCTATGATGGCTGCTCTTAGGTTGGCAAAATTTAATATTGATGATACTCAGACCGATCATTTTTTAGGACTACCTACACCAGCTGTAGCAATTTTTGTGGCAGGACTTCCTATTGCGTTAGAGTTTCAATATTATTTGAATGTATATACTCCGCATTCGTTACAGGAGTTTATTGCATTGGCTGAAGTTTATTACTGGTTCAACTACGATATTGGGATTATGTTATTACTGACCAATAAGTGGTTTTATGCAGTGAGTTCAATAGTTTTATCCGCATTGATGGTTTTGCCAGTTCCAATTTTAGCGTTTAAGTTTAAATCGTTTAAATGGAGCGATAATAGCTGGCGTTTTTCATTTTTATTGTTGGCAATTAGTTCTATAGCCTTCGCTTTTATTCACGAGATAGTTTCCATAAATGGCTTACCGTATATACAGTGGGTAATAATTCCTATTTTAATAGCCGAATTGGTCGTTGTATCGTTGATTAAGAATGTATTCGGCTCTAACGATTAAGCAAGTTTTACCTACCGTTAAAATCACCCATAGCTCGATTTACTCCGGCTAACCCAATGGCAATCACAGCGTCTTTAGCTATGTCAATACGCTCTATAAGGGTTTCTTTTTCGGTATTATTCCATTCGCCCAAAACGTAATCTACTTGTTTGCCTTTGCTAAAGTCACTACCAATACCAAATCGAAGACGATTGTATTGCTGCGTGTTCAGTAATTCGTTGATGCTTTTAAGACCATTATGACCTCCATCACTACCTCTTTTTCTTATACGTATTTTTCCGAATGGCAGTGCTAAATCGTCGGTAATGATAACAAGGTTTTCCAGGTCAATTTTTTCTTTTTCTAACCAATAGCGAACAGCTTTTCCGCTAAGGTTCATAAAAGTTGTTGGTTTTACCAGAACAAATTGTCTTCCTTTTGCTTTAATGGTGCAAACGTCAGCATATCGGTCTGACTCAAAAAAAGAATCGGACGCACTAGCCAGTGCGTCCAATATCAAAAATCCAATGTTATGTCGAGTATTTTCGTACTTGGCTCCAGGGTTTCCCAGTCCAACAACTAAATACTTCACAACTTGTGTTACGCGTTTTCAGCTGCAGGAGCTTCAGCACCTTCAGCAGCAGCCTCAGCACCTTCTTCACCTTCTTCACCTTCTTCGTCTTCTTCACCTTCGTCAACAGCTCCACGAGCAGTTTTGATGAATACAGCGTAATTATTTGGAGAATCTGTAAATTCTACACCGTCAATAGACAACTCACCAATTCTCACTCCTTGACCAATTCTAAGATTAGATATTTCAATTGAAACAGCATCAGGAATATTTTCCAATAAACCTTTTACAGTAATTTTTCTTTGAGGTATTCTAAGACGTCCACCATTCATAACACCAATAGCATTACCAGTAGTTCTAACAGGAATTTTAAGGCTTACTTCCTGACCTGGTTTAGGTGCAAAGAAATCTGCATGTAAAACACGCTCAGTTACTGGGTGAAATTGAATGTCTTTTAGGTAAGTAGTGTACTCAGTACCATCAATATCAACGGTAACTACATATACGTTTGGTGTGTAAATCAATCCTTTAAATTGTCTTTCGTCCACTTGAAAATGAAAAGGCTCATTTGCACCATAGATAACACAAGGAACCATTCCTTCTTTTCTTAAAGACTTTGATTCTTTTTTACCTACAGCGTTTCTTGCTGATCCTTTAATAGCAATTGCTTCCATCTTTAACTATTGTTGTTTAAATCAAAAAGTGCGAACTAATTGATTTTTTATGAATTACGTTTTCTATTACATTACTAAATATATCCGCCACAGTAAGTACGCGAATTTTATCTGATTGCTGTTTTAATGGAATGGTGTCAGTTACCACCAATTCGGTTAGTTTGGAGTTTTCGATTCTTTCATAAGCAGGTCCGCTTAATACTGGATGTGTTATCAAAGCTCTAACCGATTTAGCTCCATGATCAAACATCATGTCAGCTGCTTTGGTAAGTGTTCCAGCGGTGTCGATTAAATCATCAACCAACACAACATCTTTACCTTCTACATCACCAATAACAGTCATGTCAGCCACTTCATTTGCTCTTTTTCTTTGCTTGTAACAAATTGCTAAACCACAATCTAAAAATTTAGCATAAGAGTTTGCTCTTTTGGTTCCACCTGTATCTGGCGCAGCAATAATCACATTATCCAAATCCAACGTTTTTAGATATGGGATAAAAATTGAACTTGCATAAAGATGATCTACGGGAACTTCAAAGAATCCTTGAATTTGATCTGCATGCAAATCCATGGTGATGATTCTTGTTATGCCAGCAGCGGATAACATATTAGCAACAAGTTTTGACCCGATTGCTACACGTGGCTTGTCTTTTCTGTCTTGTCTGGCAAAACCAAAGTAAGGTACTACTGCAATAATTTCTTTTGCTGAAGCTCTTTTTGCGGCATCTACCATTAACAATAACTCCATTAAGTTATCGGAAGGAGGCATGGTACTTTGAATGATAAAAACCGAATCACCACGAACAGTCTCTTCAAAAGAGGGTTGGAATTCTCCGTCGCTAAATCTTAGCATAGTAACCTGACCCATCGAGGATCCAGAAGCTGCAGCAATACTCTTGCCTAAATCTTCTGACGCGCTACCTGCAAATATTTTTACGTGTGATGACATTTTACCTCCAAAAAATTGGGCTGCAAATGTAGATAATTTCAGCGTTAAAAAACAACATATTTTCAAAGTGCTTTTTAAGCTTTAACCAGCTGATAATCAAAGGTGCATAGAATACCATCACTGTCATATTAAAATTCGACAAAAATTGGCTTTCAAAAAATGCTAATTTTACCGCCGAATGAGTCCATTTCAGAATGTGAATATGAAATTGTTAAGCCTAAGGTTTTCTTTATTAATTGTGCTGGTTTCAGCGTTGGTTGGTTGTAAAACAAAACCACCACGAGCCAATTTTATATTTAAGCAAGAAAATGGTGGAATTGTTCATTTTACCAATACATCAGCAGGTCAGATTACTAGGCTTAACTGGAAGTTTGGTGATGGAGGCGTTTCAGATGAAACAAGTCCAACTCACCGATACCTAGCTGGTGGAACTTACACAGTTACCTTGACTGTAGAAAATGAAGGGGGGGCAAACACCTTTACTTATGATGTTGTAATCGACGATGCGGATAGAGAAGCTATTGAAGATTACCCAACTTTTCTGGATGCTGAAGGGTATTTCTATGCTAGAAACAGATATGAATTTGATGTTATTACCCCCGATGTATTAACTGAAATTAAAGCAAGCGCGTTAGTAACAATGTACGATACTTCAAACTTTTTTGTGTCGGTTGGTGAAGTAAAAGTTAATGGAATTGTATTGAATAACAATTCGGATAATACATACAGTTATCATAGCTTAGATTCATCATGGTACTTTAAAGAAGGATTACGATGGGTGGCTGAAGGTGGAAATAATTTCCCAACTATTGTTGAAAATATTGGCTCGATAGAATTCCCGGAAATATCTGCCATTGTTTCTCCTAAAGTATTGGTAAAATCAATTGATACTATATATAGCCTAAGGGTAAAGGATCCAATATTGCTTGCAGATTCTGTTATGTTTAGAATTGAAAGCGCAGCTGCGGTTGGAGATGCCATATTGGAGAAAACGACGGAAGGCGGATTTAGTGGTGTTGCATTTACAGAAGCAGACATTCTAAAACTTACTCCTGGAGAGTACATTACCAAAGTTATTGCATATAGCTACGAGCGCAAGGTCTATAACTTTAAACCCGTGTATTTTACCAAGGAATCTTACACAGAATCCACACTTTTAGTTAGGTAATTAGGGGCTAATTTTATTTGCGATTAAGGCAGTTGTTGAGGGTGATTCCACCCTTCAATTTTATTTATTTTTGCTTCACTTTTAATAACCTGTTAAATATAAAATGGCAAATAAAAACTACGAGGCTCAAGTGAATGAATTCATGGAGTCTGTTGGCAAAAGAGACGCTCATCAACCTGAGTTTTTGCAAGCGGTAAGGGAGGTAGCTGAAACAGTTATTCCTTTTATTGAAGAAAATCCAAAGTACAAAGCAGCTAGGATTTTAGATCGAATTGCTGAACCGGAAAGGGTAATTATGTTTAGAGTAGCATGGACAGATGACAAAGGAAATGTTCAAGTAAACAGAGGTTTTAGAATTGAAATGAACTCTGCAATAGGTCCATACAAAGGTGGGCTTAGATTTCACCCAAGTGTTAACTTGAGTATTCTTAAGTTCTTAGCATTTGAGCAAGTATTTAAAAATAGCTTAACAACTCTGCCAATGGGCGGTGGTAAAGGTGGCGCTGATTTTAACCCAAAAGGAAAATCGGATAACGAGGTAATGCGTTTTTGCCAAAGCTTTATGACAGAATTGAGTCGTCATATTGGACCAAATACAGACGTTCCTGCTGGAGATATAGGTGTTGGTGGCCGTGAAATTGGTTTCATGTTTGGTCAATACAAAAGACTAAGAAACGAATTTACAGGAGTACTTACCGGAAAAGGATTAGAGTTTGGAGGGTCATTAATTAGACCTGAAGCTACTGGTTATGGTGCGGTGTACTTTACTCAAAACATGCTAGAAACTAAGGGTAATGAAGTTAAACGTAAGAAAGTAGTTATTTCTGGATCTGGAAACGTAGCTCAATATGCTCTCGAGAAAGTTATACACCTTGGAGGTAAAGTAGTGACTGTTTCTGATTCTTCAGGATTCGTGTACGCACCAAATGGATTTCATTCAGAGCATTTTGATTTTATTCAAGATCTTAAAAATGTAAGAAGAGGTAGAGTAAAAGAAATAGCAGACAATTATGATGATGTAGAATTCTTCCCAGGTGAAAAACCATGGAGAATTGGTTGCGATATTGCTTTGCCTTGTGCAACGCAAAACGAATTGCAAGAAGAAGATGCACAAACATTAATTGATAATGGCGTAATGGCAGTTACCGAGGGTGCAAACATGCCTTGTACACCAGAAGCTATGCACTTATTTGAGCAAAATAAAATTTTGTACTCTCCAGGCAAAGCATCAAACGCTGGCGGTGTTGCAGTTTCTGGTTTAGAAATGAGTCAAAACTCAATGCGTTACAACTGGACTCGTGAAGAGGTAGATGAAAAGTTGAGAAACATTATGAAATCTATTCACTCAGATTGTGTTAAGTACGGAACACGTGAAGACGGATACGTTGATTACGTAACTGGAGCAAACGTTGCAGGCTTTATTAAAGTTGCTGATGCAATGATGGCACAAGGTGTAGTGTAACAAGCTAGATTTTTAGATAATTAAAAAAAAGGGGCAAATGCCCCTTTTTTTGTGCATAGTGTTATCTGATTTAGCTCGTAATTCAAATAAATTCGTTAGCTCGAATTGATTGTATTCTAAAGATTTGAAGAAAATGAAGATTCATAACCCTTTTGTGGTATGGTTTTCGGGCCTTTAAGGTGCTGGAAAATCAACAGTTGCCAATGCTTTAGCAAGCAAGCTAAGAGAGAAGAGTATTTCGGTTTACGTCTTAGTTGGCGATAAATTAAGAACGGGAATTAATAAGGATTTAGGGTTTTCTCCGGCTGATCGTGAAGAGAATCTTAGAAGGGCTGCAGAGATAGCAGCATTAATGACAGATGCTGGATTAGTGGTATTGTCCGCGTTTATAACTCCTTCAAATTCTTCTCGTAATCTCATAAAACATATAATTGGGCGAAACAATACTGTTTAGGTGTATGTAAATGCCAGTGTAGAACAATGTGAAAAGCGGGATACAAAAGGGTGGTATAAAAAAGCAAGCGCGAGTATATTGCGCAGTTAGCTTTTGTAGGTTTAAATCAGAAATTAGATTTAATGTCCGTGTGATAAAATTGAACTAACGATTATTTTTGACCTTCTTAAAACAAATGTTATGTACGGAAAATTAAAAGAGCTCTTACAGGCTGAGTTGAGTCAAATAGAAGCAGATGGTCTTTATAAAAAAGAACGCATTATTACTACTGAACAAGGTGCGGTGATAAAGGTTTCAACTGGTGAGGAAGTGATAAATTTCTGTGCTAATAATTACTTAGGCTTATCGTCTCACCCTAAGGTGATTGAAGCTGCTCATAAGGCTCTAGATTCGCACGGCTTTGGTATGTCTTCTGTTCGATTTATTTGTGGAACTCAAGATATTCACAAAGAGCTGGAACAAAAAATTGCAAACTTTTTAGGTACAGAAGATACCATTTTGTACGCTGCTGCTTTTGATGCCAATGGAGGTGTTTTTGAGCCTCTCTTAACCGCTGAAGATGCTATTATTTCTGATTCATTGAACCACGCTTCAATTATTGATGGTGTGCGGCTGTGTAAAGCGGCTCGCTACCGTTATGCAAACAATGATATGGCCGATTTGGAGGAGCAATTGAAAGCGGCTTCAGGTGCCCGTTTTAAAATCATAGTTACTGATGGAGTGTTTTCTATGGACGGTTACGTTGCTCAGTTGGATAAAATATGTGATTTAGCTGATAAATACAACGCCCTTGTTATGGTTGACGAATGTCATGCAACTGGTTTTATAGGTAAATCGGGAAAAGGTACCATTGAACTTAAAAATGTTATTGGCCGAGTGGATATCATTACGGGTACACTCGGAAAAGCACTTGGTGGTGCAATGGGTGGTTTTACTTCAGGTAGAAAAGAGATTATCGATATCCTTCGCCAATGTTCGCGTCCTTATTTATTTTCAAACTCTCTAGCTCCAAGTATTGTTGGTGCTAGCAATGCCGTGTTTGATTTGTTGAGTGAATCAACAGAATTGCGCGATAAATTGGAGAGGAACGTAAACTATTTCAAAGAAGGAATTAAAGCCTCTGGGTTAGAGTATAAAGATGGCGAAAGTGCCATTGTGCCAATAATGTTAGGCGATGCAGCATTGTCTCAAACTTTTGCCAATAAATTGCTCGAGGAAGGTATTTATGTTATTGGATTCTTTTATCCGGTTGTTCCAAAAGGTCAAGCTAGAATTCGCGTTCAGCTGAGTGCTGCTCACGATAAGTCTCATCTTGATAAGGCAATAGCTGCTTTTAATAAAGTAGGCAAGGAGCTAGGGGTAATTAGCTAGTTCTGCTCTTCAAACACCTTTTTCAAATTACTTAAGCTCGTAAACGGGCTACCTTCAATAAACATATTTGCTATCCATTCGGGAATTTCGCCTCCTGTGTTTGATTTGGCAGTCATGGTAACCTCCACAGTGTTTTGGTCTAATTGCTTAACTCTTGTGGTGCCAATTGCTTTTTCTATGCGCACATAATCATTGTTTCTAGGAATGTAATTCGGTAAAACAGAAAATTGAATAAGATAGCTGCCATCTTCTTCTTGCATGCACATAACTTTACTAACCACGTCTCTATCATCCACTGGCCAAGGAGCTTTATATACTTCGTAAATAATAAACTCAGATTCGCCTTTTTTGTGGAGTTGTTTACAATAAGAAAGGTCAGAATACCAGTCTAGGCGTTTTTCCCAATTAAGGATGAACTCATACACGTCTTTAGCGTTGGCGTTTATTTGGCAAATTGCGCGGTATTGACGTAAGTCCCAGCCGGGTGCATCTTTAGTCCATACTTGAACAGAGTTCTTGTTTTTTTTGAGTTCCCATTTTTCTTGAGCACTCAAATAAGAGATTGATGTTAGAAGTAAAATTACTGCTAATGCAAATTGTTTCATAAGTATATTAAATCGTTTTAAGCCAACGTTGACTTAACGATTGAAGCAACCATTTTGTTGTCTGCTTGACCTGCCAATTTTTGTGAAGCCATGCCCATAACCTTACCCATGTCTTTCATGGAGTTAGCGCCGGTTTTAGCTATAATATCAGCGATAATGCCACGCACTTCGTCTTCTGATAATTGAGCAGGTAAATAGGCTTCTATTACTTTGGCTTGATCTAATTCGACTTGCGCTAAATCATCTCTATTTTGACCATTATATGCTTCAGCAGCTTCTTTACGTTGTTTAACTAATCGCTGCAAAACAGCAATACCTGCGTCATCGCTTACAGCACCATCTGCACCTTTTTCTGAGGCTGCAAGTAATAAAGCAGATTTTACTGCCCTTAGTGCAGCTAATTTGTCTTTATCCTTGGCCTTCATGGCCTCTTTTATGTCTTGATTTATATCGTCTATCAGTGCCATTAATCTACGTTATCGTGTAAGAATGAATTGTTCGATTTAATTTCAGTTTTCTTTTCGCCATTTTCATCTTCGGTTTCCGAAATACTCAGTCTAGAAACTTGAGATTCATCAGAAGCAGCTACGTCATCCAATTCAATAGATCTTCTTTTAAATGCAGGCTGGTCCTCTAAAGAAGTGATACCAGAAGGTGTTTTTAATTGCATAGAAAGGTTTCTTACTCTAGCCATACGCTCTTGCGCAATACGCTGTCTTTCTTCTGCCGATACTTCAGGCTCTTCTTTCTTCTTGTCCTCTATTTCAATGGTTTTAGCAGCCGTTGTATCGTCACTAGTTTTTAGCTTCGGATTCAAATCGAATTCGTCTGTATTGTCTTCCATTTCTGCTTCTACAACAGGAGTGTTTTCTTCAGTATCAGTGAATGCATCATCTTCTAAAGTGTGGCGAATAATTTCTTGAGGCTCCTCTTCAACAGTTTTTTCAACTTTATCCACAGCAGGCTTAATTACATCTTCCGCCGTAATTATTTCAACTGTTTCAGTTTCTTCCTCTGAAACAATTTCGCTGTTATCGTAAACCTCTTCTGGTTCTTCAGTAATTTCATAAACCGTTTTAGCAATAGCTAATGGTTTTTCAGTTACCGGTTCAATCTCTTCTGAAGTTTCGTTTACCGGATTTTCAGGAGCTTTAGGCTCTTCTTTTTTATCTGTAGTAAACAAACTGGGCTGAACTGGTTTTGGATAACTAGAACCTGGAATTGGAGCTCTCAATTCAGTCTGTACGTCATCGTCTAAGCTCTTAACTGTGAGTTTTGGCTCTCTTTTTACTTCTTGAGCAATGTGTGGTTTGTTGGTGAAACCAGTAGCGATAATGGTAATGCTAATCTCGTCAGCTTCTAATCTGTCGTCCATTCCGTGACCCCAAATTACCTCTGCCTCTTCACCAGCTACTTCTTCAATAAAGTCGGTGATTTCAGTAATCTCATCAAATAAGATTTCACCAGAACCATAAGTAATGTTCAACAAGATATTTGATGCTCCAGTAATGTCGTTATCGTTCAACAATGGTGACGCAACTGCGTTTTGAACAGCTGTATAAGCTCTGTTTTCTCCTTTTGCAACGGCAGAACCCATAATGGCAACGCCACTTCCTGTCATAACAGTTTTAACGTCGTTAAAGTCAACGTTAATTTTACCAGTTGTGGTAATGGCCTCGGCTATTCCGCGTGCAGCAGTAGTTAACACATTATCTGCTTGTTCAAATGCATTGTCTAGCGTTAGGTTGCCAAACATCTCACGCAATTTGTCGTTATTTATTACCAGAATGGTATCTACACATCCTCTTAAGTTGGTAATGCCTTCATCAGCTCTTCTTTTTCGTTTTTTGCCCTCAAACGAAAACGGCATAGTAACAATACCAACCGTAAGAATACCCATTTCTTTTGCTGCTTGAGCTATAATTGGGGCTGCACCCGTACCGGTACCTCCACCCATTCCAGCAGTAATAAATACCATTTTGGTATGTGCACCAAGAATCTCTTTGATTTCGTCTATGCTTTCAATAGCGGCATTTTCGCCAACTTCAGATCTAGAACCAGCTCCTAAACCAGAGGTTAGACTAGAACCTAGTTGAATTTTTGCAGGAACCGGACTAATGTCTAATGCTTGTTGGTCTGTGTTGCAGACCATAAAGTCTACGTCCTTAATTCCTTGACGATACATGTGGTTTACAGCGTTGCTTCCGCCACCACCGATGCCGATTACTTTAATTATTGAATGTTGTTCTTTGGGCAAATTGAACTTCATAATTCTGGATTTTTATGCGTGAATTTTTTAGTCTTCGTCTTCTTCTAAGTACTTTCTTGTTTTATCAAAAAGGTCTTGAAACCAGCTTACTCTTCGGGCTCCAAAGTTGGTTGGAGGCTCCTCAATGTTTTCTGGTTCTTCAGTTTCAATACTGTTTTCGATACTTTGCTCTTTGTTTTCAGGTGTATTCTCTGCCGTTGGGGCAGGAGCGGGAGCAACATATTCTTGTGCTCTTGAGGTTCCTAAATCTTCTTGATATTCAAGTATTTGGTAACCTTCCAGCACTAAACCAACACCTGTTGAGTAGCTTGGACTGGTAATTTCTTCTGTACCTGCTGCTAAATGCTCGGTAGGATAACCAATCCGGGTATCCATTCCAGTAGTAAACTCAAACAATTGTGCAATGTGCTTCATTTGTGAGCCGCCGCCAGTTACAACCAAGCCAGCAATTAGTCTCGATTCAAAACCTGAGTTTTTAATCTCGTAATATACTTGCTCAATTATTTCAGTCATTCTTGCTTCAATTATGCGTGCAAGGTTCTTAACCGAAATCTCTTTTGCTGGACGACCGCGTAACCCTGGAATAGAAACAATTTCGTTTTCTTGATTTTCGCTGGTTAAAGCCGAACCGAACTTAAGTTTTAGCAACTCAGCTTGCCTTCTAATGATAGAACAGCCTTCCTTAATATCTTCAGAGATTACGTTTCCACCAAAAGGAATTACCGCAGTATGGCGAATTATATTGTCTTGAAAAATGGCTAAATCGGTAGTTCCACCACCAATATCAACCAATGCAATACCTGCTTCTTTTTCTTCTTCGTGCAATACCGATAGGGCAGAAGCGATAGGTTCAAGCGTAATGTCTAATACGTTTAATCCCGCTTTTTCAACACACTTTTTGATGTTATTTACGGCTGCAACTTGAGCAATGATTACGTGGAAATTAGCTTCTAATCTACCACCAGACATACCTATCGGATTCGTAATGCCTTGTTCGTTATCCACTATATACTCCTGTGGAATTACGTTAATGATTTTCTCACCAGGCTGCATAACCAGTTTGAACATATCTTGTCGCAATGCCTCAACATCCTGTTTTGTGATTTCGTCTTCGTAGCTGTCTCTAATTTTTACCCCGCGGTGCTGAATTGATCTAATGTGCTGACCGGCAATACCAACATTTACCTCGCGAATGGTAACCCCAGATTTTTCTTCAGCTAATCGAATAGCCTCTCTAATAGCATCTACCGTTGGGGTAATGCGGTTAACTACACCTCGGTTCACTCCCGGAGAAGGTGCTTTGCCCATTCCAAGGATTTCGAGTTTGCCATGTTCATTTTTGCGGCCAACTAGGGCGGCTATTTTTGTGGTCCCGATATCGAGACCAACAACGAATTCTGTAGGTATAGACATAGTATTATCGTTTAGTGCAGACAACCTGATTTTTGTACTTTAAGTTAATGGTGGAGTAGTTATTCCAGCCAGTATTATTCAATCCTTTTTTATAGAAAATAAGGAGCTTATCTAATTTTTCGTCCATGTTTTCGGTCGAACCAAAAACAATGGTGTGGTTTCCTATTCTTGGAATTAATTCAATCTCATTATTCTCGTTTACAAATACTTGTGAGATTTGAGCTTTCCAAAATTTATCGTTGTTTATGGTTTTGGCTAATCGAAACAAGTTGTTCAACTGTTTAGCACCCGTCAATTCGTTTTCGGTTAGGTGAAGACGCTCCATTAATGCAATGTTTTCGATGGCTGAAGTATTGTTTTTTCTGAACAGTTTGTTTTGCTTTCTCTCCAAATGCTCTAGTTGGGTTACCGTAGATATTGGGATGTCTATTTGTCCATTTGCAAGCAGAACTCTAGCAGCATACTGATTCGAAAGTGGCATCACACTACCATACTGATCTAGGTAAAAACTAACTTTTTGAGAGTTGTAGATTCGAACAATGGGGGTTCTTTCTTTAACATCGATAAATAATTTACCGTCGATTCCACGATATACTTGGGCGGTCTCGATAGCAGAATTATTGAGTAAAAGCTTTTCCAATTCTTTCAAATTGACTTTTTTTACAAGTTGATTATCGGTTTTATACCCTTGATTGGTAAACAAGTTTTTGATGTTTTCTTCGGTCACAAAGCGAGAGGTAACGGGCTTATCAATTGACACAGACAAATTGCTTAAAGGCTGCGTGTTCTGCTGTTTTTTGGTAAATCCAACCAACGCAAAAACACCGCCTAGCAGTATAACCCATGTAAATATGTTGAGTGCTCTGTTCAACCCTTTTGCTTTAACATATTGATTCTTAGGGGCTCCACAAGCGTTCCGATATCACCTGCCCCTAAGCTAATTAATACTTGTAAATTTTTGTTTTTCAGTGCGTCACCTGAGATGAGATCCTCCCTTTTTACTAACGATTTATTTTTGATAACTACCTTATCCAACAACATTTGAGCATCAATTCCAGGGATGGGTTCCTCTCTTGCAGGATAGATTTCCATGAGCATTAAATCGTCTAAAAGGGATAAACTTTCGGCAAATTCATCGGCAAAATCTCTAGTTCTTGAAAACAGATGTGGTTGAAAAATGCCGCTAAGTTTTCGGTCGGGATACATTGATTTCAAGGAGAGGATAGTGGCTCTTAATTCGGCCGGATGGTGGGCATAGTCGTCTACATATACTAGGTTAGGTTGATTAATAACAAACTCAAATCTGCGTTTTACTCCTTTAAATGAGCGGAGCGCTTCGCGAATTTGGCTGGTTGGAATTCCTGCCCAAGCAGCAACTGCAATGGCCACTGTGGCATTTTCTACATTATGATCTCCAGGAAAAAAGCTTACCAAATCTTCAATACGCTGTTGGTTAAAGTTGAAATTGAAGGTTACTTTATTTTCATCGTATCGGATGTTGGTGGAATTAAAATCAGCGCTTTCGTTAATACTGTAGCTAAAGTTTTTTGGTGATGATGGTAGGTATAGTTGAAGCCCTTTTTTTACAAATAACGCACCTTGTGGGTTGGTTTTAGCAGCAAAACTCGAGAAGGTTGACCGTAAGTCTGCTTCATCTTCGTAAATGTCTAAATGGTCTGCATCACAAGAAGTTATGATACTCACAAACGGATTTAATCTTAAAAATGATCGGTCAAATTCATCGGCTTCCACAACGCAATATTGGGAGTTGGGGTTATAAATAAAATTGGAGTCAAGATTAGTTGAAATGCCCCCCAAGAATGCTGAGCAACCGATATCGCTATTGTGAAATAGATGCGTTATTAAAGTAGAAACGGAAGTTTTTCCGTGTGTACCGGCTACAGCAATGGTTTTAAAGCCAAGAGTAAGTTGCCCGAGAACTTCAGAACGCTTTTTAAGTGGGATTTTGTTTTCAGAAAAATATGTGTAAAGCGGGTTGTTTTCTTTTATTGCTGGTGTCCATATCACCAGATCTATTTCATTTGAAACACGTTCAAATTCTTCCTTGTAAATGATTGGAATTCCCTCTTCTTCCAGATCGTTGGTGATTTTAGAATAGGTTTTATCGTAACCCGAAACTGGGGTGCCTTTCTGATGAAAATAGCGAGCAATTGCGGACATTCCTATCCCTCCAATTCCTAAAAAAAACACGTGTTTGGCTTTTTTTACGTCCATGTTATTTGGTTAGTTTAAGTGCTGCTTCAGCAATTGTTTCTGCGGAATTTTTCCGGCCGAATGGGGTTATGTTGGTACACAATTTATCCAATTCTTCTTGGTTTTTTACCAGCTCCAAAGTGGTTTCGGTTAGCAAGTTAGCTGCTTGAGCATTGCTTACCAAAATGGCTGCGTCGTGTTGTGTAAGTGCAATAGCGTTTTTAGTTTGATGATCTTCTGCAGCCGAGGGTAAAGGGACTAAAATTGCTGGTTTTTTGGTGAGTACAATTTCCGTTACTGCTATAGCTCCTGCTCTTGAAATGACTAAGTCCGCAGCGGCGTATGCTAAATCCATTTCAGCTATGAATTGATGCGCTTTTATGCCTTTTGAGCTTAAGCTTTTCGTGCCTTCCGATACTGCTTGATAGCTCACTTTTCCTGTTTGCCAAATTAACTGAACGCCTTCTTCCACAAATCGATTGATTTGAGGTAGAATTGCATCGTTTATGGCCTTTGCACCTAAACTTCCTCCAATGATTAGTACGGTTTTTTTGTCTTTTTCTAGCCCGAAAAACTCAAGTGCTTTTTCGCGTTTGCCATCAATCTCAACTACGTGCTTTCTAACGGGGTTTCCGGTTATGATAATTTTTTCTTTTGGAAAGAAACGCTCCATACCTTCAAACGCAACGCAAACGGTATTTACCAATTTGCCCAATATTTTATTGGTTACTCCTGCGTATGAGTTCTGCTCTTGTATTAGGGTAGGTATTTTGAGTATTGTGGCAACACGTAATACTGGTCCGCTAGCGTATCCTCCAGTTCCTATTACTAAGTCGGGTTTGAATTTTTTAATGATTTTTTTTGCCGCTTGCAAACTCTGAATCACCTTTATTGGAAACATCAAGTTTTTTAAACTCAAATAGCGTTGGAACCCACTAATCCAGAGGCCTTCAATTGGGTATCCAGCAGCGGGAACTTTTTCCATTTCCATTCTGCCTTGAGCGCCAACAAAAAGTATTTCGGCATTTGGTTCTTTTTCTTTTATGGCGTTTGCAATTGCTATGGCAGGGAAAATATGCCCGCCAGTTCCTCCTCCGGAAATTATTACTCTAGGCGATGGCATAATCGTCAAGTTTTGTTTTGTTTTTATTCTCTAAATCGATGCCTCGGCTGACGCTAAGAATTATACCCAAGCCAATGCAGGTAAACCAAGTAGATGTTCCACCCATACTCATCAATGGTAAAGGTTGCCCTGTTACCGGTAGTAAATTCACCGCAACTCCCATGTTAATCAACGCTTGAAAAACCATTAGAAATCCGATGCCAATAGCCAACAGCTGGGGGAATTGTTTCTCTGTTTTGGTAGCCAATTTTAGCGTTCTGAAAAACAAAATGAGGTATAAGAACAGAATGAATACTCCTCCAATAGCTCCATATTCTTCTAGAACTATGGCGTAGATAAAATCGGAATAGGGGTGAGGTAAAAACGCACGTTGGGTACTATTCCCAGGACCTTTTCCTATAATACCACCATTGGAGATAGCAATTTTTGCTTGTGCCACTTGATAGTTTCCACTCAAGTCTTGTTCTTGGGATGCACCCATGTATCGTTCAACACGTTTTTTCCAAGTTTCGGCTCTCGGAAAAACTTGCGGAGCAAACTGAGCAATCAAAAAAACCATAGATAAAGCTACTATCCCAACAGGTAAAAGGGATAGGAAATGCTTTAACGGAATGCCTCCGATAAACATTAAAATCAAACAAGCTGTAAACAGCACTGCCGCAGTAGAAAAGTTTGCTGGAAGTATTAAAGCGCATACCACACCAACAGGTATAATGATGGGTACAAATGCTTGCTTAAAATCCTTCAGAACATTCTGCTTAAGCCACAGCATACGAGCGGTATACATTATTAGTCCCAACTTTGCTAAATCAGAAGTCTGGAACGATTGATTGATAACTGGAATCGTTAACCATCTACTAGCATTATTGAGGTTTGACCCAATGAGCAAGGTAAGTAGTAATAATGGCACAGAAATGTAAAGCAGCAACTGTGCAATTCTGCTGAAGTAGGTGTACTTCATTTTATGAGTGATGTACATAAGTACAAAACCCATTGCTAGAAATATTCCGTGGCGAAACAGATAATAAATGGTGTTGCCTCCGTGATGCTTGTATGCCAAGGTTACTATTGAACTGTACACCAATAGCAAACTGAATACAGCTAAAATGAGAGCTATAAACCAAATGGCTCTATCGCCTTTAAAATATTTGAGTGCTGCGTTCAACTTCTCTTATAATCCTCTAGCCGCTTCCTTAAATTGACGTCCTCTGTCTTCGTAATTCTCGAATAAATCGAAACTTGCGCAAGCGGGTGAAAGTAATACGACTTCTCCTTTTTGAGCCAATCGATATGCTGCGCCAACCGCATCGTACATGCTTTGTGTATCGTAAATGTGCTCTACCACTCCTTCAAATGCTTCATGGATTTTTGAGTTATCAATTCCAAGACAAACAATGGCTTTTACTTTGTCTTTTACCAATGGAATTAATGAACTGTAATCGTTTCCTTTGTCAACGCCGCCTACTATCCATACGGTTTTTTCTTCCATTTGCTCTAGCGCGTACCAAGTACTGTTTACGTTGGTAGCCTTAGAGTCATTTATGTAGCGTACACCACAAACCTGTGTAACGGTTTCTAAACGATGTTCAATGTTCTGAAAATCGTTTAAACTTTCTCGAATAATCTCCTTTCTTAATTCGAGGATTCTGCCTGCTACGCCAGCAGCCATTGAGTTGTAAAGGTTGTGTTTTCCCTGTAATGCTAATTTTTGAATCGACATTGTTATACCTGTTTTTATATTAATTATTATTTCGTTTTCGTTTATCCATGCGCCCGTTCCCTCTTGCTTTTTTAGCGAAATGGGAATGAGCTGTGCTTTTGTTTTGTTCTTTTCGAGGTGGCGGCAAATGGTTTCATCATCTTGGTTGTAAATCAGATAATCGTTTTCCGTTTGATTTTTGGTAATGCGCAGTTTTGAAGCGGCGTATAACTCAAAATCATCGTTGTATCGATCTAAATGATCTGGTGTGATATTGAGCAGAATAGCTATGTGCGGTCTGAATTTATCTATTCGGTCTAACTGAAAACTACTGATTTCAATTACCGATAAATCAGATGCTACATTATTGGCGACTTGCTTGGCTAAACTTTCGCCAACGTTGCCCGCAATGAGTACTTTTTTACCTGCTTTGGCAAATACATGTGCTGTAAGCAAAGTGGTAGTAGTTTTTCCGTTTGACCCTGTAATGGCAATTATTGGTTTTTGATAAAACCGACTACCAAATTCAAGCTCATCAATTATTGGAATTCCAGCAGATTCAATTGCTTTAATTAGCGGAACCGAATCAGGAATTCCAGGGCTTTTTACTACCAAGTCT
>CBFICO010000030.1:0-21833 GCA_965661115.1 Salibacteraceae bacterium | reverse complement strand
GTCATAACCCTTAATTCTGTAGGGAACATTAGCGTAGCTAAATATTTTGCTACTCAATAAGGCCTGGAGTCTTTTTGGGTGGTGATTGTAGGAGAACTCAAGGAATTTACACAGATAAATTATCTGGTGATCTCCCCAGTAACCGATATGCGACCAAGGATCGTTAGGATCTATCACTTCCCAATCAATACCTTCTGTTGTTATGCGATACGGATTATAACCGTCTATTGTAGAGGCGTTTACAAACTTGGATATCATTCCCAAACTAAACTCGGGAAAACTGAATGCGAGTGCCTCCCAATTTTGAAAGATATCTCTCCAATTTCCTTCGTAACTCCTCAATTTATTTCCTTCGTCATCTTTCAATTCAATGCTGAAGTAATTCCACGGACGGCTTGGATCTCCGTGCCTTCTACTAAACGAAATGGGCAGGTACTCAAAATAGTAGCGCATTGCTTTTGAATGCCTAGCCGCAGTCAAGAAATAACGCAGTTGGTGGTAAGAAATATACTCAGGTAGCTCCTTTAAAGCGGGTTTCAGTTCTGAATAATCTTTTACATTCATACGCTTTATGTGCTGCATGAAATCTGCGGTTTCTATTTCATATAAATCCTCAAAGATTCCACCACGCATTATGTTGAAGAGCACGTTTGAAAAATGACGTCCTGCTCCAAACGTATCTGCCGAGTGCTGAATTCCGTCAGCAAAACCAATCTTTTTTCTTAATTCGATTTTGTTTTTTAGTACGTCTTCGTCAAGTGCCTTTGAAATTTTAGCCGGGCTACTCAATTCTTTGGAGAGTTTTACAATCTTGTTGTGATTCTGATTTACTTCAGCAACTATACTCCAACACTCAGCTGCTTTTGCATCCAATTCTAATGTTGAAGCAACATAAAAGGCACCTTTTTCTGCTTTAATCAGGCCTTCGGTAACAACCTTTCCAGATCTTCTGAAATTACCCAACTGAACGTTTGAAACTAATTTTTCAGATTGCTCTAATCCTGTTGACCAAACTGTGGTAGCCATTAAAGCTTCACTGGGCTCGGCTTTATCAACTATCATTGAGCTTAAAACATAGATAGCCAAATTGTATTTTGAATTCCACTCAGCCGTTTTATAAGCATCAACCAGTGTACTTCTGTCGTTCTGTAAAGCATTTGAAACACCATAAGGCAAAATATTCTGAATACCATCAAGTAATTCAACTTGAACTAATGCGTCTGCATTATTTATTATTTCTCCTTTTTTAACAATACCGTAACGTTCAGAAAAAGACCAACTGTATTCGAAGGTCAAACCTAAATCGTGGTTGATTTCTTGAAAAACGACCTTATTTCCTACTCTATTTTTAAAAAGATTGGCAGTAGTATTATACACTCCTTTTAGATGCTGGTTAAACGGCTCCCAAACCTTTATGCCTTGCGATGATTTTATACGGATTATGGTTTTAGAACCCGTAACATCAGCCATGTCAGTTATCTTATCATCGGTGTAATACGGAAACAATGCACTGTCTGGGTTTTCTCTACCTGCCGAAAGTCCTCCATTGCTGGACAGAAACAACCAATGATTGTTTGCACTTACAATGGTCATAAAAAATGGACGCATATTGTCGTAATTTCTAATGACAAAAAATTCGCCATCGTGACGCATTACAAACTCACCGGAAATACTCTTATCCATCTGATTATTATCTTTTTCAACAACTTCCAATACTTCTTCTTTCATCATTTAAGTTCTTTTGGGCTCAATTAAAATGGTCTGTAAACTTTGTTTTTGAGCATTTAATGTAATCTCCTGGTTATTGAGCTTTACGGTGTGTGCAAAATCTTCTTCCGATTGATTTAACACTACCAAAACAATAGAGTTATCTGGGTTTTTAACAGCAGTAATTTCAAGGACTTTAGACTCTGTTTGCCAGTGAATTCGCTGAGCGCCAGGTTTTATAAATTTACTAAACTGTGCAAGTGCGTGGTACAGTGGCGTATAGTAAACTTCATCTTTTACTTCATCTACAATTACTGGAGCTATGCACCAGTTTTTTGCCCAATTAGGCCCACCTTGCTTATTCAGCACCATGTTCCAATCTATCCAACCCTCTACCCAATTATTTAAACAACCAATAATATCTCTGGCATAACGATATACTGGAGCATACTTAGGGTGAAACTTTTTATTTTCAGGTTTTGCCCAATCGTAGCCCCAATCTGTAGCCTCTTTCTGCCAATACCAATCATCATTTTTCCATTGAGGAATTTCAGCGTCTATGCAAGCCTCGGTGTGTATTAAATGTTTATCGTGTGCTATATTATGATGGTGATGCAAATCGTCTTCAAAGTAATCAACAGTGCTCGAATACCAATGTACAGCCGTTCCATAGACGTATTCCGATAATTCTTTGTCTACATACATATCTGTCCATTCTCTCATTTCTGGACCTTTATTTTGATCGTAAAAAAGGATTTTGCTTTTTATGCCTTCTTTCTTGAATATTGGGCCTAAGTTATTCTTAACAAACCCCGCCATTTCAGAAGGGCTATAATGCATACTTTCCCAATTACTATTGTTTCCAAGTGGCTCATTTTCAACACTAACCGCCCAAATTGGAATGTTTTCTTTTTCAAATGCTTTGATGTACTTAGTGAAGTAAAGCGCCCAGGTTTGATAGTATTCAGGCAGTAGTTTTCCTCCTTTCCAATCTTTATTGTCTTTCATCCACGGTGGAGCAGTCCATGGAGATGCAACTATTTTTATGGGTTTGCCAGCAATTTCAATTGCTTGTTTAATTGCTGGAATGGTGTGTTTATTTTCTCGGCTAACATTAAAATGCGCTAATTGAGTATCTCCAGAAATGGTGTCGTAAGCGTAATTGTCGAGCGAAAAATCGCAACTATTAATGTGCGTTCGAGCCATAGAATAGCATGCTCCACTATCTGAGAAATAAGCTTTTAGTATTTCAGTTTTGTTTTTAGTGCCAATTTGATCCAACAAATAAGTAGTGGATTCGGTGAAAGCTCCACCAAACCCTTCAATAGATTGGTAGGTTTTTTCTGGAAAAAGCTCGGTGGTTAGGGCCTTACAGTCTGGTTTTATGACCAATGAGCGCAGTGCTAGCTTGTCTCCAGACTGCGATGTCTGAAATACTTGAACGTTTAATAATTCTGGTTCTGAGCAACTGTGCATACTAAAAGCTGCTAACGTAATTAGTGATAACCAAGTGCGCATTTTTATTTTTTCTGATAAACACGCACGTAATCCAATACAAATTGTTGGCTATTAAAATCTGGATCTAAACCTTTAAGTCCTCCCCAGCCTCCGCCAATAGCAAGATTGACAATAATATTTTGTGGCTGATGGAATGGCCATTCCAGATCATTAGCATTTTTATCATAAGTGTAATAATGCTCGCCATCTAAATAGCCTTCAATACGGTTTGGATACCACTCAACAGCGTAGGTATGGAACTTTGTGTTCATACTATCCACCGCAATCTCTCTTCCGATTTGATTATTCTGCTTAAAATAATATGCTCTAGTATGACAAGTTGCATGATTAATTCCAACACCTGTGGTATCATTAATCTCGTATCCAACACATTCCAAAACATCAATTTCACCGCAGTATGGCCACGAAATTTCGTCTCTGTAACTGTCACCTAACAACCAACCTGCAGACCATACTCCTCTTTTTGTTGGCACTTTTGCTCGATATTCGATTCTACCGTATTCGAAAGAAACTTTACCCTGTGTTGTTAATCGACCAGAAGTCCAGTTTCCTTTTTCATCTTTTATGGCTTCAATAATTAAATTGCCGTTTTCTATTCGGGTATTTTGAGTATGTGCGTTAGTGTAATACTGAAGCTCATTGTTGCCCCAACCCCAGTTTCCGACATTATGTGTCCATTTAGTAGAGTCTGGCAAACCGTTACCTTCAAATTCGTCTGACCAAACCAACTTCCACTCTTCTCCTTCCATATTCTGAGTTAGAGTGTCTGATTGTTCTGGTATCAACTGTATCAACTCAAATTGGATGCTATCAACAGCAGCAGCACTATCACCATTAATTCTCATTTGGTGTTGTCCTATTTGCAAAGGCGAACCAACTACACTAGCAGCTTGATTATTTCCTACACTCAAATTTCCAGTGATGTTATAAGTTCTTGCATCATTATTATCGATGTAATCCTCAATCCAGAGTGAGTCTTGCTCATATGAACCGAATACAGAAATTTTATACCTTCCTGTAGTTGGAATTTCCACGGAAAACTCACCGTTTGAATTTCCCCACTCTTCTGAGGTCAACATAAGTGCTTCTTTATCATCATTTTTATCTGCAGCTTTGTTTTTTTGAGAAGCTGAGCAAGCTGCAGCAAAAACTATAACCGTGCCTAATGCGTACAAATAACTTTTCATATTCAATTAACCTTTAACCAATTGATCTTCAATTTCTTCTAATGATTTTCCTTTAGTTTCAGGAATTACCTTTACAATGAATATTAAACCAGCTAGGGCAAACACACCATACATAAGGAAAGTAATATCAGTACCTAAAAACTCCAATTCCCAAGGGAAAACCCACTGAACACCAAAACTTACCGCGGAGTTTATCAAACCCACAAAAGAAATGGCGATACCTCTTATATAATTCGGAAATAGTTCTGAAAACAAAACCCACATAACTGGTCCGATAGACATTGCAAAGCTTGCCACAAAACCTAGTATCGCAAACAGTATGAGCATTGCATTCAGCTGAACCGACGATTTAACCATAGTTTCTTTTACCTCAGCAAATTGATCCGCAGAAAATAATGGTTGAATTGCTGCTACAAATTCTTCTTCAGAAGCAAATGTTTGCCCTTTAAAACTGGTGTAATCAATAGCTTGAGCAATTTCTGGATATTTGGAAACGCTTTCGTCTGTAATTTGGTAGGTAGCCGAATTAAACTCATACGCCAGAATAAACATACAAACTGCAATTCCTGCAACGCCTACACTCAGCAGTGGTTTACGCCCAAGTTTATCAATAACCATCATTGCCAAAATGGTAAAAATGAGGTTTACAACACCTACCAAAATAGCCTGTACAAACGAGGCATCAGTGCCGATACCTGATTGTTCAAAAATCATTGGTGCATAAAAAAACACAGAATTAATACCTGTAATTTGCTGCAAAATGGCCACAACCACGCCAATGGTAATAACCAGTCGCATAGCAGGTTTAAATAAATCCGATACTTTACCCTTTTTTGAATCGTCTTCTTCACTTTCAGAAGCAACCATTTGAGCAATAACTTCTTCGGTTTCTTCTTTTGAATTGTACTTTGACATTACTTCTTTGGCTTTTTCTAATTCGCCTTTTAGAATTAGCCAACGAGGACTTTGAGGAACAAAAAACAATCCGATATAATACAAGAAAGCAGGAATAGCTTCTATCCCTAACATCCAACGCCAGTTATACTCATTAAAACCCATTGACTGCGCCCAAGAAGCATCTGACTTAGCCAACTGCAAAATCATATAATTACTGAAGAATGCTAAAGAAATACCGATTACAATATTTAATTGGTTAAAGGAAACTAAACGACCTCTCATTTTTGGCGGCGCCATTTCGGCAATGTACATTGGAGCAAGAATTAGAGAAGCTCCTACACCAAACCCACCAATCATTCTAGCAATTACCAAAAATGTAAAGTTGGTAGCTAAAGCTGACCCAATTGCCGAAATTGTATAGAGAATTGCAGCGTAGCGCAATACCGTTCTTCTGCCGTACTTGTCGCTAATTGGTCCAGCAACCATCATGGCTAGTGTTGCAGTAAGAGTAAGTGAAGCAACAGACCAACCCAGTTCTAATTTAGTCAGTTCAAATTCTTTTTCGATAAACTGAATAACTCCAGAAATCACGGAAGCATCAAACCCCATAAGTAAGCCACCTAAAGCAACAATAAGGGCTATCTGTATTAAAATGTAATTACGTTCTTTCATCCTTTTTTATTTTGTGGCGGGTAACAAAATTTCTGCTTTTAAAGCATTAAAATCCCCACCATAAGTTTTTTCAATCTCCTTTCCATTTCGGCCGGGTTTGGTTTTGAGTGAGTTATTTACCTCTTCCCAAATTATGTATTTAGCTTGTCCGTCAACGGTAAAAAAACCAAAGTGGTTTTCAGACCCATTGCTGTTTTTAGCATCTTTCCATGGTTCGTCAAAAGCCTCAAAATAAAAACACGACACGTTTTCTTTTTCCGTCCACATGGTCATTAAATCAAAGTAAAGTTTCTGTTTAAACTCGTCGGCTGCGCCGCTACCTGGATCTCCGTAATTATCATTTGATACACTTGCCCAACCCGATTCCCCGATGTGAATTGGTTTAACAACATCAATAGATTTAAGATAGGCTTTAACAGACTCATATTGATTTTGAGCGTAACCTGCAGTAGCCTTCATGACCTTTTTAGCCAGTCTTTCTTTATCCTTAGTGTCAATTACAATTGAGTCTTGCTGCCAAAATTCTGGGTTGTAATGCGTATCGTGAAACGGATAGGTGTGAATAGAAACGTAATCCACCGCCTTTATAAGGTCAATTAAAACTTCGTTGTAATAGTCTGCACTACCACCTCCCCACGAAGCGAAATTATCGGATGATGTTATCCAAACATCCTTGTGCAACGCCCCTTTTTCTTTTTTCTCTTGAAGATAGTTGACCCAGTTGAGCACTACAGCGGGTTTTACAAAGTAAGTTTGAGCCCAATGCACCATAGACTCATTTCCAGCGGCAATTATCTTAACAATTTCGGGATACTCTTGAGCCAACCGAATTGCTTCATCTATTTCAGATTTGTTTTGTTCATAGTTTTCAACATCGTGGTTTACACTGTCAGAAAAAGCCCCCTCGCACTCTATCCATGCACCGAGCATCATGTACATTTCAAAATTTGAATCGGCTTGCTTCAACTCCTTAATGGCTTGTAGAGTGTTTCTTGAGTGCGGAAACATTTTGGACTGATAAGTTCTAATTATTCTGAACCCTAATGCATGAAGTAGTTTTAAGTCTACTTTAATTTCAGGAATGGTAGGTTCATCATTCAAATTTCTGGTTTTGTTTCGATATCCAGAATAACAGATTGCCTTATAGGAACTATTTCCTAAAATATCTTCTGCTTTTATCATTTTATCTTCATTCTTAATCGAGTCTGAAGCACACGAACTCATTAACCCCACCATTATTAGTGTTAAATAAATGGCACCAAAAAGAAACATTTTTAGGCCTAAACCTATGTTCATCGTCTTTTGCAATCAGCTTGCTAGTTTAGAAGTTTTGGAGCTACAATTCAATATGTTTTCGCAGTGGTATTTAACCAACTCGTCAATAGGACTTTTTATCACTTTCCCAATTGTTAAACCTCTTGCTTCTAATTCTTCCTCTAACAACGGTCTAAAAATATTTGCAATAGACCCTACAAATGCTACATCAGCGTTTTTTGCCTCTTCAAAACTTAAAACGTGATAATCTAAAAACGCTCCAAACCCAGCTTTAACCAAACCCTGAACGTACTGCGTGTCCTTATACTTTGCGATAAACGGCATAAAAGAAGCTAGATAAACGTTAGCGTTTTCGTTATTGTAAATCCTCACCCGCGCATCGTTCCACGTCATTCTAAAAATCTCGGTAAACTCTTCTTGCATTTTTGCAGGTAATTTCTTGTAGAAATAATCAGCTACTACACGTTTCCCGAAGTATGCACCGCCACCTTCATCTCCCATAATAAATCCCATTGCTGGAACATTTTCAGAAATATGCTCACCATTGAAATAACAAGAGTTAGACCCTGTACCTAAAATGCAAGCAACCACTGGTTTGCTATCATACAGCGCATAGGCACATGCTAATAAATCGTGCTCAACAAGTACTTTGGCATTATCAAAGACTTGCTCTAGTCCAAATTCAATTTGATGGTTTAATTCTGCTGAAGAACAACCAGCACCGTAAAAATAAACTTGTTCTATTCTTGTTACATAGTCTTGAACAGTCCTGTCATTGTTTAAGCTTTCTGCAACTACTTGACTTGAGTGAAAATATGGGTTATATCCCTGAGTTTTGAAACGAGTTACTTCTTGCTGATTATTGTCAAGAATAACCCAATCTGTTTTAGTAGAACCGCTTTCAGCGATAGCAATCATAGTAATATTTATATTGAATTTTTATAATCTTTTTGAAACCAAGAGCCTCCAACTGCAAACACATTTTCCAAAGCCAAATAATTGGCACTAGTTGCAGCTGAAATACCTCCAGTAGGGCAAAATCTTACCTCTGGAAAAAGCTGGCCATACATTTTTAGTACAGGTACTCCCCCATTTATTTCGGCAGGGAAAAATTTTAGCGAATTAATCCCTTCTTCCATGGCAGAAATAACCTCACTTGGAGTGCTTATACCACATAAAAAAGGCACTTCACTTTTTGTAAATGCATTGATTAAAGATTTAGTGATACCAGGACTGACCATAAAGTCAGCCCCCATATCAACTAACCTGTTAACTTGTTCGGGATTAACAACTGTTCCCGCTCCTACAATCATGTCAGGAGATTTTTTTTTGAGCAATTCAATTGCTTGAAAACCTTCAAGCGTTCTCAGTGTAATTTCTATGCAGCCTACTTTTTGCTCGAGAAGATAATCAGCAAATCGTTCCACATCGTCACCAGCGTTAAAGGTAACTACCGGAACCAAAGGGTTATCTTGCAATAGGTGTTCTATTGAATTTGTCATCGTTTAAATTATAAAAGAAGCCCCCTCTTCACTTGCTGATACTAGTGGTAAAAACCGATCAAATAATTCTCTACCAACACCAGTAAAGTCGTATTCAAAACTATTATCGGCTTGACGTTGATTTACTTCTTCAAAGTTTTCGCATTGCAGAATACCTTTTTTTGCATTTAGCTCAATAATGTCACCTGTTTTAAGCTTTAGCAACACATTTTCTCCGTTTACAGGTGAAAGGTGTATTGCCGCTGGAACTTTACCAGACGCGCCAGACATTCTACCATCAGTTACCAAAGCAACCTTATATCCATTTTGCTGAAGAATACTAAGTGTAGGAGTTAATTGATGCAACTCTGGCATTCCGTTTACCTGCGCATTTTGGTTTCTAACCACCACAATTACATCCTTATTTAATTTCTGCTCTTTAAAGGCGGTTATCACATCCTCTTGACGCTCAAACACTTCAGCAGGAGCTTTCACTATTTGATGTTCATCTTTTACAGCTGATACTTTAATAACCGATCTTCCCAAATTTCCTTCTAACAATCTGAGTCCTCCAGTTGGAGCAAATGGTTGTTGAGTTGACCTTAAAATATTTTCGTCTAAAGATTTTTCCGGAGCTGACCTCCACTCCAAACTTCCATTATTCAAATAGGGTTCTTGAATATAAGCAGCTAATCCTGGCCCCATAACGGTATGCACGTTCTCATTTAAGTAACCGCCTTCTCTTAGCGTTTTAATTAAATAACCCATGCCACCGCACGCCTGAAAATGGTTAATATCTGCCGAACCGTTCGGGTAAACTCTTGTAATTAGTGGCACCGTTTCAGAAATATCATTAAAATCTGACCAGTCGATGATGATTCCCGCAGCTTTGGCAATTGCTATTAAATGAATAGTATGGTTTGTGGAACCACCCGTTGCAACTAACCCTGCCAACGCGTTTACGATAGACTCTTCGCTGATAATTTTCCAAAGAGGCGTATATTCTTCTTTTTGGTGTGTAATCTCAGTTAATCTTTTTACAGTAAATTCATTTAATGCATCGCGTAAATTTGTATATGGTGTTACAAACGAAGATCCTGGCAAATGAACGCCCATAATCTCCATAAGCATTTGGTTGCTGTTTGCGGTTCCATAAAAGGTGCACGTACCAGCCGCATGATAAGAAGCAGATTCAGCTTTCAGTAGTTCTGCTCTACCAATTTTTCCTTCTGCGTAATCTCTCCTGTGTTTTGCCTTTTCTTCATTAGTAATTCCGCTTTCCATTGGACCACCTGGAACAAAAACGAAGGGCAAATGCCCAAACCGCAACGCTCCAATCATCATTCCTGGAACTATTTTATCGCAGATACCTAAACACATTCCACCATCAAACATTTGGTGAGACATTCCGACTGCTGTAGAAAGCGCAATAACATCTCGGCTAAAAAGCGACAATTCCATTCCGGCTTGACCTTGTGTTACCCCGTCGCACATTGCTGGAACCCCTGATGCCACTTGAGCTACCGCACCGTATTTATTAGCGTAATTTTTTAATTCTTTTGGATAATCTTCGTAGGTTTTGTGTGCACTTAACATATCGTTAAATGCCGTTATTATTGCCAAATTGGGAGAAGAGTTTCCACTCAATTCCATTTTATCATCATCATTACAAGCCGCAAAAGCATGGGCTAAATTTCCACACGCTAAAGAAGAGCGAGTAACACTTTTCTCCGCCCATTTTTCCATTTGAGCCACATAAGCGGCTCTAGTTTTTTTTGAGCGCTCCTTTATTCGACTTGTTATTTCTTCAATTCTCTTATTCATAACTACTCTGCCCAATAAATTTTAGTATCCGCTTCAGTTTGATGTATAAATTGTGCTATCGGATAGTTTGTGTGATTAACTGCTGAGCGGATTTGATCTAGAATCTTCTTCTTATCATATCCATAGCAGTGCAAATACAAGTTTGACGTGTTTAGTAGCGCATTTCTAGTAAAAGTGATTCGTTTGTATGGTGAACTAGGAGTTGAAATATTCATCAACAGTCTATTATTGTCTTCAGACATAGCCTCGTTAAGTTGTGGTGAGTCAGGAAAGAGTGATGCGGTATGACCATCAGTCCCCATTCCTAAAATAACTGCAGAAAACGGTTGTTTAACTGAAGCAAGAGCATCAATAGCCATATTTAGATTGTTCGATTCATCGCTAGGGTCAAATACCATAGGGATGAAATTTGATTTTGCAGCATGGTTAATTAGCAATTCGTTTTTCACCATTTCACCATTTTGATCTTTATGACCATTAGGCAAAAAGCGTTCATCAACCAACAAAACAGAAACTTTAGACCAATCTAGTTGCTCATTAGAAAGCTTATTGAATAGATTTTTTGGTGTAGATCCACCTGAAACCACAAGGGAAGCGGAACCAAATTCCCGAATATCTTTTGACAGTTTGTTAGCTATATCTACAGTTAACTCAAGTTCAATTTGCGCTCTATTCAACATTACTTCTGTCTCCATTAGCTTTTCTTTTTTTCTTCCAAACGTTTTACGTGGTGAGATTTTGCCCACTTATGCCCCTCTTCAAGAATTTTATCACCAGGCCCCCAAGAACCCGCTTCATACAATACGTTGGGCATTGCAGTTTTTTCCCAGTTTTTGGTAATAGATTCTACCCATTGCCAAGAAGCTTTAACCTCGTCTCGGCGCATAAACAAAGTTTGGTTTCCGCGAACCACGTCCATCATTAGACGCTCATATGCCTCAGGAAATCTGTGTTCAAAGTGATCTGCGTAATCTAATTCTAGCGCATATGGTTTGTACCTATATCCTCCAGGCCCTGGCACTTTAACCATTTGAAGCAGTTCAATTTTTTCTTCTGGCTGTAATCGGATAGTTAGCCTGTTGCTTTCCACATTTTTCTTATCTGGAAAAATATTATGCGGAACTTTTTTGAAATTGATAATAATTTCCGAATATCGATGCGGCATACGCTTACCTGTTCTAAGGTAGAAAGGAACTCCACCCCAACGCCAGTTATCGATATTTGCTTTGAGTGCAACAAAAGTTTCAGTTTTAGAACTGTACTTTTCAATGTCTTCTAAATATGATGGTAAAGGACCTTCATCTGTTCCTCCCCGTGTGTATTGACCTCTTACCGTAGAATGTGTAATTGAAGAAGGAGTATAAAATCGAAGCGCTTTTAATACTTTCAATTTCTCATCACGCACTTCATCAGCCTCCAAGTTTACCGGTGGCTCCATAGCAATTAGACAAAGCAATTGCAATAAATGGTTTTGAACCATATCTCTTAGCGCTCCGTACTTATCGTAAAATCCACCACGAGAACCAACCCCAATTGACTCAGCAACGGTAATTTGAACATTTTCAATATCCTTGGCATTCCATGAGCTTTCAAAAATGTTATTTGCAAACCGAAGCACCATAAGATTTTGAACCGTCTCTTTTCACAAATAGTGATCTATACGATATATCTGCTCTTCATTAAAGTACTGAGCTACTTCGTCGTTTATACTTTCCGAACTTTCCAAATCTCTTCCAAGTGGCTTTTCCAATACAACTCTGGAAGAGTCGGAAATATAGCCCCTACTAGACAAAAATTTTGAAATGGAACCAAAAGCGGCAGCAGGAGTAGCCAAATAAAATACGCGAACAGAATGCACTGCTTGTGCGAACCAAGCTTTTGTAACTTCACTTTCAAAGTTGTTATCTGAATCAATACGACCAGAATTAATCATATTAATCAGCTTATTCAATACAACTGCATTTGCCTCCTCTATATAAATTTCAAGCTCAGCTCTAAGCTTTGCTTCAAACTCTTCTTCAGTGTATTCTTTTCTTGTAACAGCTAGTATTCTCGCGTTATCTGAAATTTGCCCTTCATTGAGTCTATGATAAAGAGCAGGGTATATTTTTCGGTAGGATAAATCTCCATCACCACCAAAAACAACTAAATCAAAATCTTCTGTCACTATATCCAGTTTAAGAAACCAAATATAGAAATACTTATGGTTTAATTTACCATAAGCACGATGTCAGAGAAAATTAATCGACAAAAAATCTACAGTTCGAATGTAAAACCTTTTTCAAGCAGCTTTTCGTAAGCCACTGTATTAAAGGTGTATAAACGTCCAGGACGGTGAGGAACATCGGTTTGCAACTTACCTGTATCTTTAAGTAAATTCATACCCAATATCTTTTTTCTAAAGTTGGCTTTATCAAAATTTTCGCCCAAAATAGTTTCGTATAAATGTTGCATTTCTCCTAAACTGAACTCCTTTGGCAACAACTTAAATCCAATTGGTTGCAAACGAACTCTTTGCTTAAGAGCTTTTAATGCCTCCTCTACAATTTCATTATGATCAAACGCCAATTGAGGTAAATCATTCACATTTATCCATGATACATTATCGGCCCATGAACTTGCTAAAGGTGCATACTGATCTGTATTAATCAATGAGTAATAACCCACCGTAACAACCCTACCTACAGGATGTCTATCTACTTGACCGTATGCATGGAATTGAGTTAAATTCAAATCATCTAAACCCGTAAGGTCATTTAAAACTCGCTCAGCAGCCAATCCCATATCTTCGCTAGGATATACCAAATCACCAGGTAATGCCATCTTACCTTTGTGTGGTGCTGCCCCCCTTTCTATAACCAATAACTCTAGCTGATTTTCTCGATACCCAAGAATAACACAGTCAACAGACAATGCAAACTGAAAGAACTTATCCATAGGAATTTTATAAAATGCGCTAAATTGGTGACCGATAACTTGCTCTAGCTGCTCCTTTTTATCCGACATATTATAAGGTATAGAGTATTACTTTTTTAAGTGTTTTAGTAAGCGTACAAATCAAATACTTTTTTTAGGTAGAATCAAATTGATTTCTACTAAAGCTCAATTGGAACCTAACAAAAACCTTAAAGTCCGGTTAATATTCTGATTAAAGATTTCTGAACATTGGTTTAAAGAAACCTTAAAAGTATTAAAAAAATACTTAACATTGTGGACAAATAGTAAAAATGACTATAAGTATGTCCTACATTAATCACACAAAGAAAAGCAAAGAGATAATCTCTAGGCTCTTTCTAACAGCAGTCGTTGCAGCACTTTCCATAACTGCAGTAGTTGCACAAACCACTATTAAAGGTGTTGTAAAAGATGACCAAGGTTTAACTGTTCCTGGAGCTACTGTACTTGAAAAAGGTACAACCAACGGTACGGTAACCGATATGGATGGTAAATATACTATAGACATTAAAGACCCAAGTACAGCCATTTTATCTGTTTCATTCTTAGGTTTTAAAACACAGGAAATTCCAGTTGCGGGCAGAACCACAATAGATGTTAGCATGGCTAACGATGCTGAACTTTTAGGAGAAGCTGTAGTTGTAGGTTACGGAACAACCACCAAAAAAGAAGTTACAGGTGCAACTAGTAAGGTAACTGGTGAAGCCGTAGAAAAATTAAATATACCCAGAATGGATCAAGCCATTCAAGGACAAATTTCTGGTGTAAATATTAGTACCAACTCAGGTTCTCCTGGTGGATCTTCTAGTATCCGAATCAGAGGTCTATCCACTTTCGGAGATAACGATCCACTTATTTTGGTAGATGGTATTGTGTATGACTCTGAAGGACTTAACGCACTAAACCCAAGCGATATTTTATCAGTAAACGTGCTAAAAGATGCAACTGCGGGTATATACGGTGTAAGAGCAGCGAACGGGGTAATTATTATCGAAACAAAAAAGGGAACTAAAGATATGCCTACCTCAATTGAGGTTAACTCCTACGCAGGTATCCAGCAAACGGCTAGAAAACTTGACTTATTGAACGCTACAGAATATGCAGTTATTAAAAACGAAATTTTTGGTTCTACCGGTGAAGCACTACCTTTTCCAAATACTCAACTCGGTGAGGGAACAGATTGGCAAGATGAAGTTTTTCAAGATGCTTGGATTCAGAGTCATAACGTAAGTATAACAGGAGGTTCAAAGAAAAACTCCTACTCAATCGGAGGTGCGTACTTTAATCAAGATGGAATTATAGGAGGTAAAAAATCAAACTTTGAGCGTTACAATGCCCGATTGAATTTTGTTACTGAATTAAATGAGAAAACTAAACTGACTAGTATCTTCCTTTACACACAAGAAAACAGAAAAGCCTTACCAGAAAATGGAATCGGATCGGTATTGTACAATACTATAAATGCATCACCAACGAAGCCAGTTAAAACAAACGATGAAACCTTTTCATACCTTGAGGAAGTAAACGATATAATTAACCCACTTGCGCAAATGGAGAACACTCATAATGATGCTCGGGTAAATAAATTTGTTGGTAAAGAAGAGGTTTCGTACAAAATCAACGACTATTTTACCTTTAATAACAGATTCAACTACAGTTTTGCTATGGTTGATGCTAAATCGTTTTTTCCTTTAACATGGTATGGTCCAGGTAAAGCACAAAACACCGCATTAAATGAAGATTTAGATGCTCCACTTGTAGAAATTGCTGATAGCGTATTCTTAAAGAGAGGTGCAGCAGTTTCTGAATCGAAAACAAGTTATGTTGATCTATCAGGAGAATCTTTCTTGAATTACGATAGAACTTTCAACAAAAAACACCAAGTAAAAGGGACTGCCGGTCTCTCTGTATTCAGAAGAACTGGCGACCAGCTAAACGGAATTGCCTACAATATTCCAGGTAACAATGTTGATTTAGCGGATATTTCTGCTAATCAAGCAGATGGCGGATTTTTGAATAACACCGGTTCCTTCCAATACGAGGAGCGTCTATTATCAAGCTTTTTAAGATTAGAGTACGGGTACGAGCACAGATATATTTTCTCTGCTATTTTACGTAGAGATGGTTCAACCAAATTTGGCCCTAATAACAAATGGGGTATGTTCCCGGCTTTTAGTGGCGCATGGATTTTTTCTGACGAATCTTTCTTTAGCTCAAACATTATAACCTTTGGTAAAATGAGAGCTAGTTATGGTATCTCTGGTAACGACCAAATCCAAAACTTTGCTTACCGTGCCGACTTAAATGGTGAAGGTGTTTACGTTTTTAATGATGTAATTACTCAAGGAGTTGCAATTGGTAGAGCTGGAAACCCAGATTTAAAATGGGAAACTACAAGACAGTTAAATGTAGGTTTTGACGTAGAGCTATGGGAACAAATTGATATGACAACCAACTTCTTTATTAAAAACACAAAAGACTTGCTTTTCCAACCAGATGTTTCTGGTGTTCTTGGTTCTTATGGCCCAGGTGGATTTCCTCCGCTTATTAATGCTGGAGACGTTTCTAACAAAGGTGTTGAACTTGAGTTAGGTTACACAAGCGATAGAATCAAGCCGTTTGTGTATGGTGGTAGTTTTAACGCAACTTACCTTACAAACAAAGTTACCAAAGTGCCAGAAGGAGTAGATTTCTTACCAGGTGCTGCGTTTGGTGTGGGAGGAAATGTAGCTACGCGATTTGAAGAAGGTTTTGCTATTGGTTATTTCCATGGTCTAGAAACCGATGGAATTTGGCAATCTCAAGAAGAAATAGACAACGCAGGTTACATTCAAGAAGGAGCTAAACCAGGTGACATAAAGTATGTTGATCAAAACGGTGATGGTGTTATCAATTTTAATGATGACTCTGACAAAAAAGAACTGGGCTCCCCTATTCCAGATTTCACATTTGGATTAAACCTTAATGCAACCTATAAAGGATTTGATGCTTCAATGAATATTTTCTCTGCAATTGGGCAACAAATTATTAGAAACTATGAAAGACTGCAACCATACGCAAACCAACAAGTGTATGTTATTGACAGATGGACAGGAGAAGGCACCTCTAATGAAGTTCCACGTCAGACCGCTGAATCGAACAGAAATGCTGAATTTTCTGATTATTATGTAGAGTCAGGAAACTTTGTCCGTATCAGAAATGTTCAGTTAGGATACACCTTCGATAAGAAGTTTGTGAAGAAAATCAAAATGAAATCAATTAGAGTTTATGCTTCTGTAAATAACCTTTTAACCTTAACTGGCTATACTGGTTACGACCCTGAATTCGGTTCAGGAGGAGCGTTATCGGCTGGGGTAGATTACGGATTTTACCCACAAGCAAGAACTTTTATGTTGGGTACTAACTTCAAATTTTAATTAAGGATGAAAAAGTTAAAAGTTATACTATCAATGTTTGTATTAGTTGGACTAACAACTATTAGCTGTAAAAAATATTTAGATACAGATCCGCTTTATAGTCAAGACGCAGATAATTATTTCACCGAGGAAGAACATTTCCACGCTGCTTTAGTTGGAGCTTACGATTTATTGCAAGGCTCATTTATGGATGTTTGGATTGGTGAAATAGCCTCTGATAATTCTATAGCTGGCGGAGAAAGTGTTGTAGACACAAAAGGTTTACACGATATTGATGAAATGATTCATGGCGGTGTAAATAATGAGTTGAGAAATGTATGGCGTTGGAACTATGCTGGTGTTACCAGAGCAAACTACATTATGGAAAACAAGGACAATATTGATTTTGATGGAAAAAATCAAGTCCTTGCAGAAGCTAGGTTCCTCAGAGCCTATTACTATTTTCAACTAGTTAAGTACTTTGGTGATGTTCCTTTAATTGTAGACGAGCGAATTGGTATAGATGAAGTGCAAGCAAAAGACAGGGCTCCAAAGACAGAAGTTTATGCTCAAATTGAAAGTGATTTACAATTTGCCGCTAGCAATCTAAGTGCTGTTGCTTCTGTAAAAGGTAAAGCAACTTCAGGAGCAGCTAAATCATTACTTGGTCGAGTGTATTTATATCAAAATAAATTTGAGCAGTGCGCAAGTACTTTGGATGATGTAATTTCCTCAAATCAATACGAATTGGTTGCTAGCTTTGGTGAGAACTTTACAGTAGCAGGAGAAAACAACGAAGAGACTATTTTCGATATTCAATATAGCGGATTGGAAGGTGGAAGTTACGAGTGTTTAATTTGTCTAGAGGGTAACGCAGCGCCAGGCTTTCAAGGCATTAGACAATATAACGGTCCAATTTATGGCGATGGTAACAGCTATAACCTACCTACTAAGACACTTTACGAATCATTTGACCCAACAGACCCCAGAAGAGACGCATCAGTTTTAGACATAGATGCGTTTATTGCTGCTCAACCAAATGCGAGTGATATAACTTATGCCAAAGGCGGTGGTGGTCACACAGGTTATTACAATAATAAATACATAAAAAGAGTATCTGAATTAGGCTTACCCGATAACGATTTAACGAGCCCAGTAAATTATCGTGCAATTAGATACGCGGACGTATTGTTAATGGCTGCCGAAGCACATAGTCAGACTGGAAACTCTTCAGCGGCATTGAACTATGTAAACCGAGTAAGAAAAAGAGTTGGGATGCCAGAACTCAACTTGTCGGGAGATGAATTAACTCAAGCAATTTACGATGAAAGAAACTTTGAACTTTCTGGAGAAGGATTTAGATTTTTTGACCTTGTTAGAACAGATCAAGCTGCAAGTAAAATAGAAGGGTTTCAAACTGGAAAACACGAATTATTTCCGATTCCACAAGTTGAATTAGACCTTGCCGGAAACAACTGGTCGCAAAACCCTGGTTATTAATATAAGAAGATTATTATGAGACTTAGAATTTTCATTTCAACGTTATTAGCAACCGCACTTTTAGTTGGTTGTAAAAAAGATGCACCTGAATTAGGTGAAGCTCCAACAGCTGCTGATGCTGAGTTTACCTACACTCCAAGTAGTGAAACCCCAAACATTTTAAACTTCACAGCAACAAATGCTAGTGAACAAATTATGGTATGGAATTTTGGAAATGGTACCGGTGGAGTTGGTAAAACTGCAAAAGGCGTTTTCCCTTTAAAAGGTGATTATACCGTGCAGTTAACTGTTTTTCAGCGAGGTGGTAGCGTTACTTCAAGCAAGGTAATTACCATTATGGAGGATGATTTATCCTTATTGAACAGTCCTAATATCGTAAACCTTACCGGAGGAATTGATGGAAAAGGATACAAAACTTGGGTTATGGATTCCTCAAGAGATGGTCACTTTGGTGTTGGCCCTAATCCGAGCAGTGCGTTAGGGAATATACCTGAGTACTATTCGGCCGAACCTTTTCAACAAGCTGCTATGGATATGTATAATGACCGATATAAATTCTATTTGAACGAGTTTAAGTTTGATATGATAACTCAAGGAAAGGCGTTTTCTGATAATCTTGCCAAAGATGAATTTTCGAGTTCAATACCTACATCTGGCGAAGATTTTCAAGTTGTATTAGAAGATCAATTAGATGAAAATTGGAACCTATTAACAGAAGATGGAATCACGTATTTAACCGTTACTGGCAAGACTTTCTTGGGATTTTATGCTGGTACAAGGAAATATCAAATTTTAAAACTCTCTGAAAACGAACTCTCACTGAGATATGTAGATGCAAATGCACCCGAACTTGCTTGGTATGTGCGTTTTGTACCTGACGGTTTTGCAGGTGTTGAGGATACTACCGACAATGGTGGTGGAAATACAGACACTCTTCCAAAATATACTTTACCAATCGATTTTGAAACGGTTCAGCCTGATTGGGAGCAAATTGAGAATCAAACAGATTCAATCGTTGCGAATCCAGATTCTAGTGCTGTAAATCCAAGTGATTCTGTATTGTTGACAGAAAAAGGCCCTATTGATTGGTCTGGTTTGTACATTGACATGAAAGATGCTTTTGATTTTTCTACTAAAAAATCTATTGCGCTTAAAGTATATGCCCCAAAAACTGGTAAGTTTTTAATTAAAATTGAGAATAACAAGAACTCTGGTCAATTTCAAGAAATTGAAGTAAACGTTACTAAAACCAATGAGTGGGAAGAAATCTCAGCTGATTTTAGTTCTATAGCAACACCAGGTATATATAATCGATTGGTTTTAATCCCTGCTTGGAAAGATCCAAATGCTGGCACCTTTTACATTGATGATATTGAACAAAAATAGTTTTAGGCTATCTTTATCAGTATGAAAGTATTAATTGAAAAAGTCTTTAAAGTCAGATACCTAATTTTAGCCTGTACTCTTTCAATAAGTGCTGTTCTTTTAAACAGTTGTAAAAAAGAGGAAGAAGAACCTCCGAAAGTTTCTTTGCCAAGTGGATTAACATTAGCTGTTTCTGTTGATGACGATAATTTTGGATTTATTTCGGTAAGAGCTACTGCATCAAATGCCAATTTTTATACTGTTATTTTCACTGAAGAGGGAACAGAAAAAATAGAGCGTACTAATACTGGAGAGGCTTCTTACACCTACAAAAAAGAGGGGACTTACTCAATTAAAGCAAGAGCTCATACCTCTGATGCCGAATATATTGAAGAGGTTAAGACCGTTACCATAAAATCCAATGAGCCCGAGAGACAACCAGGATCTATTCCTTCAAGTGGTTACACCACCCCACTTACTTATGCTGGTTGCACTTTGGTTTGGCAGGATGAATTTAATGGAACATCATTAAACAGTTCTAATTGGGTGCATGAAATTGGAAACGGTTCGTCTGGTTGGGGTAACAATGAACTTCAATATTACAGAGAGGAGAATACCTCAGTAGCTAATGGTATTTTAACCATAACTGCAAAAAGAGAAACCTTTCAGGGAAGTATTTATACCTCTTCTAGAATTAAAACACAAGGATTGCAAAGCTTTCAATACGGTAGAATAGATATTAGAGCTGCCGCTCCTTACGGAAAAGGTATTTGGCCAGCACTATGGATGTTAGGTGATAACATATCAAATACTACTTGGCCAGCATGTGGCGAAATAGACATTATGGAAATGACTGGTGGCCCTACTTCTTCTAAACAAGGAGATGACAAGGTTTTTGGCACAGTTCATTGGGCTGACAACGATAATAAACACGCTGAATTTGGTGGAAATAAGCAAATGGAAAACAAGTTGTTTGATAATTTCCATGTGTACAGTTTAGAGTGGGATGCAAGTAGCATTAAATGGTATATCGACAATACAGAATTCCATTCCATAGAAATAACTGAAAGCCAATTCGATGAGTTCAGACAGAAATTTTTCTTCATCTTTAATGTTGCCGTAGGGGGTAATTGGCCTGGAAGCCCAGACGCTACAACAGAATTCCCACAATCATTGCACGTTGATTACATAAGGGTTTTTCAAAAGTAGATTCTCCAAAGAGCAAAATTCACAGATCCACTTTTTGCATTTTATCTTAAATAAATGTTAGAGGCGGATTTTTTTTTATGATAATTATACTTATAGTAAAAATTACTATATCTTTACCGCCTAATTAATTTTAAAGATTACAACATGAAAAGAATTTTATTTCTACTTATTTCGAGCTCACTCCTTGCTACGGTAAGTTACGCTCAGAAATCAAAAGCAGAATTACCTATAAATTGGGATGATTCCGCTACGGTTGATTACGCAACCAGAGACTTTGATGGTACGGCTTCAAACATTGATGTAAGCCCTACAAACGCGAACAACATTGTTCTAAAAACGGTTAAAAATGCAGGCCAAGTATGGGCTGGAACTGTTATTGGAGATAATTCAATGGCTAAAAAGATTCCTTTTACTGCCACGGAAAAAACGATCAAAGCATTAGTGTACTCTCCTGATACAGGTATAATAGTAAAATTAAAAGTTGAAAACGGTACTAGTGGAGCAATCAACGCTGAAGTGGATGTAAAAACTACCGTAGCCAATGCTTGGGACACTTTAACGTTTGATTTTAACAGCCCAACAAACGGTTCAATTGATATCACGAAGGATTACGAAAAACTTATTGTATTCTATGATTTTGGTGTAAACGGAACAGGTAAAACTTATTATGTAGATAATATCTGGTTCTACACAGTTCCACCGGTAACAAAAGCTAAACCGGAACTTCCAATTACTTGGGAAGATACCGCAACAGTAAATTACGCTACAAGAGATTTTGATGGTACAGTATCAAACATTGATGTTGATCCAGGTAACGCTAACAACAAAGTACTAAAAACAGTAAAAAA
>CBFICO010000029.1:9522-22027 GCA_965661115.1 Salibacteraceae bacterium | reverse complement strand
TGAAGGGATGGCCTGCCTCTGATGCAAACCTGATTTTAATTGCTGAGGTATTATTGATGAGCGCTTTCTTATTCATGAATGCTGCCGATACGGTGCTTATGAATGCCAATGTTGATGCGCTAGCTTCTTTGCAATTAGAGAAATATGCTATCGGATGGTCTGGTGATGGGTTTATTGTTAGTAACCTTCTAGTAGGGTTATTACCAGGAGATTTATCAGCACTTCATTTCATTGAGCGATTCACCTGGTGGTTTCATATTCTGGGGATTTTAGGCTTTTTGAACTACCTGGCAATATCAAAACACTTGCACATTATTTTGGCATTCCCAACGGTTTATTATTCTAATCTTAAAGCCAAAGGGGAGTTCAATAACTTGGATTCGGTTAAGAAAGAGGTAGAGCTAATGTTTGACCCAAGTGCTGATCCTTATGCAGCGCCACCAGAACCAGAAGAGGGTGCAGTTCCGCAATCTTTTGGTGCAAAAGACGTAAAGGACTTAACCTGGAAGCAGTTACTCGATTCGTATACCTGTACCGAGTGCGGAAGATGCACTTCGGAATGCCCTGCTAACCAAACAGGTAAATTATTATCGCCCAGAAAAATTATGATGGATACCCGAGATCGCTTAACCGAATTAGGGAATTACATCGATAAGAATGCGTTAGATGCTGAGGATGGTAAAACATTACTAAACGATTACATAACTCCAGAAGAGCTCTGGGCTTGTACATCCTGTAATGCCTGCACCGAAGCGTGCCCGGTTAATTTAGACCCGTTGAGTATTATAGTTGATTTAAGACGATTCTTGGTAATGGAGCAATCGGCAGCACCGGCAGAACTAAACAACATGTTTACCAATATTGAAAACAACGGGGCTCCTTGGCAATTTGCTCAAGCAGACCGTTTAAATTGGAAAGATGAGTAAGCTAAAAGAGACCAAAGAAAACGGACAATTGATTAGTCCAACTTTGCCAGATGGGGTAAAAAACTTCTTGATAGATATCGACGGAACTATCTGCGATGATGTTCCAAATGAAGAACCAGAGCGTATGCTTACCGCTAAAGAATATGAAGGTGGAAAAGGCACGATTAACAAGTGGTACGATGAAGGGCATATCATTACCTTTTTTACCAGTAGATCAGAGGAACACCGTGCTAATACAGAGCAATGGTTAAGCGAACATGGATTTAAATACCATGGAATTCTCTTTGGGAAACCAAGGGGAGGAAACTACCATTGGGTAGATAATCATATTGTGCGAGCAACGCGTTACAAAGGAAAGTTTACCGATTTAATTGAAGAAGAAGCAACAGTTCAAGTATTTGAGAAATGAGTGAGCAATTACAAGTAAAAACAATGGCCGATATGATGGCCAACGGTGAAGAACCAGAAGTGCTATTCTGGGTGGGTTGTGCCGGTAGTTTTGATGATAGAGCAAAAAAAATCACCAGAAGCTTTGTAAGTATTCTGAATAAAATTGATGTGAAGTTTGCTGTACTCGGAACAGAAGAGAGCTGTACAGGTGACCCCGCAAAACGTGCAGGAAACGAGTTTTTATTTCAAATGCAAGCCATGTCTAACATTCAGGTATTGAATGGTTATGGTGTAAAAAAGATTGTTACTACTTGCCCCCATTGTTATAATACACTTAAGAATGAATACCCTGGCTTAGGTGGAAATTATGAGGTAATGCATCACACGCAATTTCTTTCTTCTTTAATGAACGAAGGAAAACTAAAAGTTGAAGGCGGTTCTTTTAAAGGCAAGAAAATTACTTTTCACGATCCTTGTTACCTTGGTCGAGCCAACAACGAATACGAAGCACCAAGAGCTTTGTTGCAGCAGTTGGATAGCGAGTTAGTAGAAATGAAACGCTGCAAAACCAAAGGTTTGTGTTGTGGCGCTGGTGGTGCACAAATGTTTAAAGAAGCCGAAAAAGGAAATAAAGAAGTAAACATCGAACGCACCGAAGATGCTTTAGAGGTAAATCCTGATGTAATTGCAACAGGTTGTCCGTTTTGCAATACCATGATGACGGATGGGGTGAAGAATTTTGAAAAAGAAAACTCCATTAAAATCTACGATCTAGCGGAATTAATTGCCGAAGCTCAATCGAACTAGTATGAAATTGAACGAATTAAAATCATCGTCGCGAGTTTGGATTTACCAAGCAGACAGATTGTTAACCACAAATGAGGTAAACGCCGTAAATGAATCTGGCGCACAATTCGTAGCAAATTGGGCAGCCCATGGCAGTGCTTTAGAAGCTGCGGTTGAGGTGCTTCACAATTTATTTGTGGTGGTAGCTGTTGACGAGCAAGTGGCCAACGCAACAGGCTGTTCCATAGACAAAAGCGTTTATTTTGTTCAGGAATTGGGAAAAAACCTAGGGGTAGATTTCTTTAACCGCATAAACCTCGCAGTTGAAGTAGCAGGGAATTTGGAACTAATGAGTATTACTAAGGTTCAAGAGGGAATTAAAAACGGCAGATTAAACGAACAAAGTTTTTGCTACAATAATACTATTCAGACTCTAGGAGAACTGAATAGCAATTGGCGTGTACCCATTAAAGTATCTTGGGTAGCAGGTCAGGTATTAGTTAGCTGATTTTTCGGTTTCAGCAACCCAAGTCATATACGAAATACTTTCCCCGTTTTTAAAGTAATAAACAGCTCCGTAGTGATGTTTTACCATTAGGTATTCGTCGCCATGTTTTTCTTTTACGTACACTCGTTTAGTAATTTCTTTTTTCCCTTCTTTATACTGTTCTGCCGTCCACCCTGCTTTGTAAATGGTAGCTAGGTATTTACGGTAATTTTCGCTGTTTTTGTAGGGTTGAGCGTTCATTTTTTCCTCTGGTTCTTTTTTGATAGGTTTTTTGACAATCTGTTTTGGTTCCGCCGTTTTCTTCTGAAAAGGATCAGTTTCTATTTTGGTAATCTCCTCTTTCTTAAGGACAATAGGTTTAGTTGTATCTCCCTTAGGTGTCTCAACTATGCGCTCTTCATTTAAATAAAGTGTGAGTGTATCGGGCACTTCCATATTCGCAGTTGTGGTGTCTTTTGTCATGGGTGATTCCACCACAAGTTGCATCGTGTCTTTTATAGATGTTGCTGCTTTTTCTCGCTGTATTTTTTGTTTTTCTATGAGTAGGTTTATGTCTCTGACTTTCGCAATGGTGCGCTGATCAGTTGGTATAATGGTAAGCGCTTCCTCGTATTTACTTTTTGCCGCCTGGTAATCCTTAGCCTGAAAAAGCTCGTGCCCCTGCTTTGCAATCTTATCAAATTGCTCTTGCTTTTCTTGCTGTTCCCAATAATCGGCGTAGGGATTTTTCTTTCTTTTTTTCTGACCAAATCCGTCTATTACCAACAAAGAAATCAAGCAAATGAAACAAAGGCGCAGCGTGTAATTCATGGACACAAAAGTATCTAGCTGATGCACAATCTGTTGAAAACATCAAGAGTTTTTAACAAGAATAATTCTAAATAATAATTTACCTTGTAGCGAATATTAAAGCACTAGTGAGATGTCACGCAGAAAAATGTTAATCTACAGCAAAACCATTTTGCGAAAAGTGAGTTTTGACGCCAGGTTGTTTCAAAAGGAGTTAGCAAAAGCGCTTAATACTTTATCGGAGAGAGAGGCGCGTGAATTAAAGCATTGGGTATTAAGAAACTTTCACCAGCAAGGAGCGCCATTGTTATTGGCGTAAGCTCGAGCTGGGTTAGCTACATACGTTTAATTCGTTGACCTTTTATACAACACAAAAGAAGGAACAAGAAAAAAGCAAGCAAGTGGTGATTGAATAAACTCAATCAGCTTTCTACTTATTCCGTATGCTTCATGACCAAAACCAACCATCAATCCTATTCCAAATATTAAAGCCGATGATGCGAATATGCCAGCAAACACCCATGTGGTAATCTTCGTAAAAATCACTTCTTTAAAAAAACATCTAACCACACCAATAGAACCTGCCAAAAACATTAAAGTAAACAGCACGATTAATCCAAACTTAGCATAGTACAGAGGGTAGTAGCTAATGCCTTCTAAAAAGGATAATGAAGAAGGTAAATATGGATTAGACTCATTTTTCCAGAGGTAATACAAGTGCGTATTTATATTCTCAAAAAGGAACTCCCTAAAAAAACCAAGAGCAAAGAGTAAAAGGACCATTAAGGCGGCTTTAAGCTTTGGCATAGGCAAGTTTATTGCTCCAAATGTGCCATAGATAAAACACATAGGAGTAGACTAAAATAGTAAAGGTATAGGTATGGTTAAACTCTAAATAATCTGGAGCATAGTGTTGTATAACTGCCAACGCACTTACTCGAATCACATTGAGCAAATGAATCGAAACAATTCCAACTGGAATAAACCAAAGTTTTGATTTAATGGGGCCAGGAAACGCGAGTACAAATCCGGTAAACAAGGCAAATAAGGTAAGACCATTACAGGGGTCTCCGATCCAAACACCGTGTGAGCCATCTATACCAACGGTTCTGATAGACTCGCCTAAAATGTCAGTTGGAATGGTATCAAAACCAATAATGCTCAGCAGTAAATCGCTATTGTGTACAATTATATTGATTATGAATGTATCTACTTTACCTGCAGGGCGCAACCATAAATCGTACAGCACAAACCAAGTGACGAATAGAAAAAAAGAAGTCAGGATAAACCTGACTAATTTGTTTTTAAGAAATGAAGGGAATTCCATTCAGAAGCAATCTAAATTAGTTCTTCATTGCATCGAAAATCTTTTTACCTCCAAAAGCAACACCTGCCACTAAAAGAGAACTGATGCCAACATCAATAGGCACGCAAGGAGGAGGGATACAACCATCTTGACCAGGACCACCGCCACCCGGAGGTGAAGCTAAAACATCTGATCCTAAAAACATAACCAGCGTAAACGTCAATGTTGCTGCTATCTTATTTGATGACTTTTTCATTCTATCAGTGTTTGTATTACAAATGTAGCAAAATAGCTGTCTCCATCTTTTGCTAAAACTATCCTAAAACTCAATTTATCGAATTGTGATAAGGATTACCTAAATAACGAAACAATCCGTAATACGTTTGCCGAAAATTAATGGATATGAGTTTCTTAAGAAAGATATTTGGGTTGGGACCAAAAGTAGATTACGCAGAATTAATTATTAATGGAGCAACCATTATTGATGTTCGTTCACCACAAGAGTTTAAAGGTGGTCACCCAACAAATGCGGTAAATATTCCATTGGATCAAGTGCCAGCAAAAATCAATAAGATTAAGAAAATGAAAGCGCCGATTATTGTTTGTTGTGCTTCAGGAATGCGCAGCGGAAGGGCTAAGGGTATGATTGCTCAAGCTGGTATAGAGGTGCATAATGCTGGTAGCTGGCGAAACATCGCGTAAAGTATTTAGTTTACCATACAGAGATCAGTCGACATCTTGTTTATTGAGTTGAAACAATCTTAAATTTCGTCATTCTCGAGAGTCGGTAGGACGAGTCGGGAATCTTAATTATACATAAAGGTAAAAAACCTTAATGATTCTTCTTTGGTGAAAGAAACTTTTCTCGCCACAAGCAGGTTAGGCTCATTCATTTGGTCATACCTCCAAAAGAAAGCAAAAGCGCATTGAAGCTTTGAAAGAAGTTATTCTACTCCCATCTATGACTAATTTACCCCCTCCGTCCGCTGGGGCGGCCACCTTCCCCTCAGGGAAGGATAGTTCCTACTTATCACCTAGATAATTACTAAACATTAATGATTCGTTCTTCTTGCAGAGCTTGACTATGCAATTCCGAATGAAAAGCCCTACGGCTCGAGCATATAATGACCTGCTTTAATGTGTTTACTTAGTTCAGTAATTTGAAAAAAAACACTTGGTTTTCCTTGTCTGCAGCAAGCAGGGATACACCCCGCCTCATCGAATCACTCAAACTGACAGTATTTTTCTTTAACCTCAAGTAATTAATTTACTCGACTTCAACAACAATAAGTGAACCCAATAGCAGTTGATTCCCACGTGTGTGGATTAATTTATTTTCGCCGATATGTCGCAAGTTGATTTGTCGGTTGTTGTAGTCAATTACAACGTCAAACATTTTTTGGAGCAATGCCTCATTTCCGTGTTGCGCGCAAGTAAAAATCTTGTCGTAGAAGTGATGGTTGTCGATAATCATTCCTTAGACGGTTCTGTTGAAATGGTAAAACAGAAATTTCCAACGGTAAACTTAATAGCCAGCAAAAAAAATCTTGGTTTTTCTAAAGGAAATAATCTTGCGCTAAAGGTTGCTAAGGGCGAGTTCTGTTTATTACTCAACCCCGACACCATAGTGGAGGAGGATACTTTTGAGAAAGTAGTGCAATTCATGCGAGAACAACCGGATGCAGGAGGACTTGGCGTTCGTATGTTGGACGGGAAAGGTCGTTTCTTACCAGAATCAAAAAGAGGCCTTCCAACTCCTGAGGTCGCATTTTACAAAATGTTTGGGTTATCCGCGCTGTTTCCAAAATCTCAGCGTTTTGGTAAATATCATCTTAGCTACCTAAACGAACACAAAAACCATGAAGTAGATGTGCTGTCAGGGGCATTTATGTTGTTAAGAAAATCGGTACTAGATAAAATCGGTTTACTCGATGAAACCTTTTTTATGTACGGCGAGGATATTGATTTATCCTACCGTATTCAATTAGCTGGATACAAAAATTACTATTTCTCCGATACTTCTATCATACATTACAAAGGAGAAAGCACCAAAAAGACAAGCGTAAACTATGTGTTTGTGTTTTATCGAGCTATGGTGATTTTCGCGCAGAAACATTTCACTAAAAACAGCGCACAATTGTTCGGATTGTTAATCAACTTGGCCATATACTTCCGAGCGGGAATTACCCTAATGCTCAATTTTGGAAGACAGGGATTCCTTGGCTTATTAGATTTTGCAATTGCGGTATCAGCCCTGTTGCTTACGGTGTTCATGTACCAGAACACAACGGGAATTAGTGCTCCACAAGAGTTATTGCTTTGGATGTTGCCTTCCTATTCATTTATTTGGGTAATAAGTGGATTTTTTGCCGGTGCGTACGATAAGCCAAGAATCGTTCGAAATTACCTGAAAGGAATAGGAGTTGGTTTAGGTCTGATTTTAATTTTTTACGCTTTACTACCTGAGGAATACCGTTTTTCTAGAGCTGTGGTTCTTCTTGGCGCAGGTGTTGTATCTATCACAGGAGTAGGTGTCCGTTACCTTTTGCACTTAATAGGCTTATTTGGTTTTAAGCTTGGGTCAAATCAGAAAAAGCGCTTTGCCCTGGTTGGTTCTGATGCAGAAATAAATAGAGTAATCAGTTTAATGCAACAAACGACCATTCAACCTGAGTTTATTGCTAAGGTTGCGCACAATGAAGAGGATGCCAAACAAGAGGACTTTGTTGGTTCGGTAAATCAGTTGCGTGAGATCAGTTCTATTTTCAACATTGAAGAAATCGTCTTTTGTGCCGAAGATGTAGACACCTCTACCATATTAGAACAGATGTCGCAATTGGATGGTGCAAAAATTGATTTTAAGATTGCACCCCCCGAGAGTCTTTTTGTAATTGGAAGTAACTCAATCAATACAAATGGGGAGTTGTATAGTGTGTTGAATATCAACGCGATTAGTAAGCCAAAAAATCAACGCGTGAAACGAATTTTAGATGTGTTGGTAGCCTTGATTTGTGTAGTTTTTCTTCCGATCCTAATTTGGTTTCAGTCTAATAAAGGGCGATTTGTTTCGAATATTTTAGCAGTAGTATTTGCACAAAAAACATGGATTGGCTATCATAGCCAAGGGGGGAATTTACACGATTTACCTGTAATTAAATCGGGTGTTTTAAGCAGTGCCTATACTTTAGGATTAACTGAACAGTCAGCTATTGCCAAATCGAATGTGTTGTACGCAAAGGATTATAGTCCGTGGAATGATTTGGCTATTTTGATACGCAGTTGGCGATTGTTGGGGAAGTGACGGGATAGTAAACTAATGTTTAATTGGATTAATGACGGCATTATTAAGAGTTCGTCATTCCCGAGAGTCGGCACGAAGAGTCGGGAACCGACGAAGGAGCCTGCCTAACGGCAGGCAGACTCAGCGTAGCTAATCTCAATTGCATTATTCAGTAATCATCTTATCAATTGAGTAAATTTTAGACTTGAATTAGTCGGGAGATTCCCGCCTGCGCGGGAATAACGTTCAAAAGATAATTCAGGAATTACTCATCGCCTTAAAATACCTCTTCAAAGGCTGCCAGTAGTATTCATTCCAACCTGTAGATATGCTTTCAAAATATTCTTCTGGAATACCTTTATGCACAAAGGTCAAATGCGTTCCGCCGTCTAAAGGTTTAAGTTTGAACTGGACGGTGGAGTAGTGGTAATCTGGCCAATTATCCTCTACCGCTCGCCATTCTTGAACAATGAGTTTACCCGGTTCAAGCAATACGTTTTTTCCAAGAATGTAATTATTGTATGCATCAAAATCTGAATCTGTTTCGTCTGAAATGTTTACGGTACTATTGGTAAACGCTGAATGCTCTTCAACACTTATAATAGCTCGGTAGAATGCCTCGGGTGAGATTTCAAAAAAGAGCTCTTGAATCAGATTCATTGTTTTCATTACACGTATTCTTTTTTAATGACTAAGGTGAAGAAATCTTTATCCAAAGGTAGGTAACCGTGATCGTAGCAGAAGTAGTAGGTTTTTCCGTTTTTGGTGGTGTACACATTGGTGTAATACTCAAAGTTAAACCCCAAACGTTGTAAGGTTTTTCGTCTTGTTTTGGCCGTGCCTTCCGGGTTTAATTCGGCTAAAATGTCTCTGTTTTTTTTGAGCAATCGGTTAATTTGGCGAATGTGCTGGTTAGCTACTCTGTGGGTTCTGTTGTAATGTGCGTTTCGGCAACCGTCGTTGCAATATTTTTTATCGATCCGACCAAATAAAGGCTTTCCGCATTCTAGGCATGTGTTTTTGGTTTCTTCCATGGGGTGATATTTGGTTTAAAAATAGGCAAATATTGGTTAAACGTATTGAATGGTTATATCCATTTTTTGAAATGACGATATTTACCTTCAACGTCATTCCCGGGAGTCGGCAAGACGAGTCGGGAATCTCAAAGTATTATTATATTCGTTTCTCAAATACCTCTTCATTTAAGCGATTCATTTCTCTGTTTTCTTTTTTGATGAGGTTAAACTTCCATTCACGATTCCATTTCTTAAGCAACTTTTCTCTGTGAAATGCTTCTTCAATGTTTAAAAAGCTTTCGTAATAGATTAGGTCTTTGCAATTGTATTTTGCAGTAAAGTTACTTCCAGTTCCATTTTGGTGATCATATACCCTTGAAGATAGGTTAGAGGTGACACCAACGTAAAGAACAGTTCTGTCTTTATTGGTCAAGATGTATTCGTAACCGCCTCTTTTCATTTGCTAAAAATGAAACTTGAGATTTCGCACAGAAGTTTCGTGAGGATTTTTCTTGAAAAATCTACTCAACTAATCTTGCGAAATGAGGGGGTTTTTTATGTTTTACTTCATTCCCGAGAGTCGTTGCGACGAGTCGGGAATCTCTAAGTAATAACCTTAGATGTGTCTTCTGAACTTTATCAGCTCAGTCTCTTTCGATACAATCCATTTCGATGTTAATCGCAATGGATCACTCAAGATGACATGAGCTTTGATATTACAGGCAGAGTCCAATTCCGAACAAAAGCCACTGTCTATGCAAAGCTTATACCTTGTTCAATATTTGACACCTCTATTTCAGAATATTGGTAATTATCAAATTGGGAATATCAATCGTATTGTATGTAAAAAAACATAGTTGATTACGGTAATAAAGCTTGAGATTCCCTGTCCGTTCAGCAGGCGGGCGCACAGAAGTTTCCTAACGATATTTTTACAAAAAAATCTACTGAACTAATCTTGCGGAATGACGGGGTTAAACGGGTACGTCATTCCCGAGAGCCTGTCTGCCGATAGGCAAGGAAGGGGCACAAAAAAAGCCAGCTTTCGCTGGCTTTAAAAAATCTATGTAAGTTGAAACCTAATGCAACACCTTAATCGTTTCCGACTCTGCGTTGTAGTTTAAGTTAATAAACACAATACCTTCACCTCCAACTTCAATTTCTTCAACTAAGCTGCCTTGTGCGATGTTGCCTTTGTTTATTGTTCTACCTTGAACATCGTAAACTGCATATTGCAATTCAGTAACTGCAGGTTTATTGAAGTGGATAAAGAATTTTCCGTTTTGTTGAACCAATTCGTACGCTGTAGATGTGCTTAATTCTGCTAAACCAGTAGCTTCTGCAACTTCTATTGACTGCTTATAGTTAACATTACAATCTTCATTGCCGTTTCCAGCTGTTAATTGAATATCGTAAACACCTGCTATGCTATATACATGCTTAGGGTTTTGCTCTGTAGAAAAAGAATTATCCCCAAAATCCCAGAGGTAATTGGCAATACCACCTTCCGATAAGTTTTTGAATTCAATTTCTTTGTCTGTTCTAAATGAAAGTAACTGGTTAGCAAAACCAAAGTTTGCCTTCATTTCTGATGGCTCGTGAATGGTGAAATATTCTTCCGAGCTAGGGCAATTTAGGTTTCCACTTTCTACAGTAATACGGTAGTTACCTGGTTTTAAGTTCTCAACAGTTTCTTCATTTTTTACATTGATATTACCACCTACAAAATTGTTTGATTCATCGAACCAGCTGGTGTAATAATCGCCGTGACTATGTAATTTCAATGTTGCTGAACCGTTGTTATCTCCAAAACAACTCGAATTATTTACGGCAACTTCATCTACTAAATTGTATATGTGTAATACAAAACGTGCACCTGTTGTAGTATCGCTAAGACTAAAGCTATAAGTTGAGTCTGACGCTGTTAGACCTTTTGAGGTATTGGTGTAAGTGTCTTCTAAAATAACACAGCCATCCACCATGCTTAAATTGGCAAAGCTCAACTCATAATTGCCCGAAACGTATCCGTGTGCATTTAATGGGATGACCACATGATCAATCTCGGAGTTGATTACGTTGCGATAGGTGTTTTTATTATCGGCTGTTTTTAAGCTTACATTAGGATAAGGGAAGGGATTTCTCAATTGATCCTTATCTAACCCAGCATCGTAATCTAAAGAAGCACCATTGTTGAAACGCAAATAGGTGTAATTAAACTGATTAGGGTAAAGCGGTGTACTCAACTTGATTTGGATTTCATCATCATCTTTAAAATTCTTTTGATACACTTTTTGAGTGGTAACTTTTGAACTTTCGTTAAAGGTTAAACTTGGAGAGGATCCTGTAGTTTTTACAAAAAAGGCTTGGAAGGGTGGGATGGTATTATCTAATGCATACCCGCCGTTATCGGCTTTAAATATATAAGGGTCTTTATCTACGTTATTTTGTGTTACAGCTGAAAAGTCTATGCTAGATGGAAATGGATTACCCACTAACGCCCAATTGCGCTCACTTCCTCCAGAAGCATCAAAAGAAAAACCGCTTACGACAAATGGACCTGCATTGGCTGTACCCGTAACATCTACTTCGTAAGATGATCTTGCAAAGCTGCCTACCCCAGGGCCTATATACCATGTTACTGGACTTCCTGCAGCTAGTGAGTTACCTGAGCTAGTTGAGGCTGTCCAACCATCATTAAAACTGTTGCTAGCATTAGCCGCACTGGTGTTGTAGGTATATGAAGAAACAAAGCCACCCGCAGACGCCTTATTTGAACCAGTATAGCCATAGCTATACATACAAGTTGAACAGCTCGAAGAATCATAATCTACAGCGCCTAGAGTAACTCCAGCAACTGGCATACTCAACATTCTATATTCAATATTACTTAAGGTTTGAGTTCTAAACTCGCAGGTAAGGTTACCCGAAACCGTATGCGAGTTGGTATTGCCCAGGTAGGCCATACCGCTGCCGTTGTCCTTTAAAGTTACCTTACCGCCAGTATTGAAGGTAGTGGCCGCTGCAGTAGTAAACGTAATGCCTTGCGTAATGTTTAAGTTGCCCGATCCTGAAACAGAAACTCCTCCTGAGGTGTTGGAGATATCCAAGATTGGAATATCGGTATCAGTGTTTACTGTAATTGTTTGAGCTGAAGAACCTCCAAGAGAAACAGTAGGGCTCATAGTGCCACCGTTACACGTTAAATTCCCTTCACTTAACGTTACGCTGCCACTTCCAGACAAAGTTTTTCCCGCAGGAATAATAAAGCTATTATCTAAGTTGGTTATGTTAACAGCACTAGACAAAGTTTGAGTTTCAAAACTTATGTTACGGTAAGATATATTGGCATTGGTAGAATAGTTTGCCAAGTTACCAAAGTAGAAGATGCTTTCTGCTGTCCCTTGTGAGATTGTACCTCCATTATTCCTAAAATCAAACGACCCATCTAATCTAAGTTTTGCGCTTGCATTATCCATGTTTACTTCCAAACCTGATGCTGTGACT
>CBFICO010000029.1:0-9512 GCA_965661115.1 Salibacteraceae bacterium | reverse complement strand
ACCTGAGCTTGCAAGATAATATTTCGCTTCACCCGAATAGAATCTGTCAAGTTAAAGACCATACTCGAGCTCGCCCCAGTCGTGTAATTATACATATCTCTACACTCTAGTTTATTCCCAAAATTCACAGTCATACTACCATTCGCTAGGGTCATATTATATATGTCCTGAACAAGCTGAATAAATCCTGTCCCAGTAATATTTGCAGTATAACCTGTTCTACCAGATTCTGTCCTGGGTGTCATACCCTTTCCACAATACAAAGTACCATTATTTAACAGTGTATTAGTCTGAGAGTTACCCGTTGGTCTCATATAGAAATATTGTGAGACGTATAAAATTACACCGCTGTTAATGGTTAGCGTAGATCCATTACCAACTATATAAACATTAGCAACAGAGGTTGTGGAAGTTAAGGTAACGTTGTCACCATTTTCAATAAATACCTCATCCCCTGCAACGGGTACTCCATTATCCCATGTTCCCGCAGAACTCCATGTTCCTCCTCCATTTGACCTTGTGGTTTTCGCTGAAAGTGCTCCTGAAAAGAGCAATATCAATACTATCCAATAACTAATACTTTTCATAGCACAATTTAAGTTCTGTCAAATATACAACGAATCTTTTTTAACTTGGTTTGTAAAATAGAGTAGATTTTTTTGTTTTTGACCTCCAATAATTCTATTCTTCAACTGTTTATAATTGATATTGTTTATTATCCAGCTCGGTTATATTTGCGCTCTCATTAAGGAAATATGGCAAACAAAACTTCAAGTGTCATAGAATTGGAAGAATTTTACAAGGTGGTGCGATTCTTTACCTCGCATTTTTTGCTACTGACTTTGCTTCCTCTGATTCTATTTTTGTTGTCTCTACTGTATATTCATAGACAACCAACGGTATTTGCATCTAAGTCACAGGTGCTGTTAAAATCGGAAGAGGTTTACGACTATCAAAATAGTCTCAATAAAGGATTGGGTGTAGGCAACTCGTTTGCTTCATATGACAGAATAGAAAGTCAAAAACGTGTTTTATTATCAAGCGGAATTATACGTAATTCCCTACTAAAATTAGGAGTAGATGTTTCTTATTACATCGTTGGTCGCATCAAAAAGTCCGAAGTGTATTCAAATCTTCCTTTTCGGGTAAACATTGGAACTGAAGGCTCAGCACTAAAGAATACTCTGTTTTCTTTTCGCTTTGTAGATGCTCAGACATATGAGTTAACAATTAATGTTAATGGGGAGGAAATACGCAAACAATATAGGTTTGGTGAAATGATTTACGATAGGGGGTTTAATTTCAAAATTGATAAAGCTCCATTTTTAAATGCAACTTCATTAGCACAATTGGTTGATATCAACTACGAGTTTGTCATAAATGACTTAAATGGATTAGTAGAACGCTATAAAAGTAGTTTGCAAATTGAGAGCTTAGATTGGACTAGTATATTGGAGCTGACCTGCAGTGATGTTATTCCCGCAAGAGCGTCAGCTTTTTTAGATACACTAGCGGCTGTATTTATAGATTACAATTTACAGAATAAGCTGAATATCAATCACAATACACAACAGTTTATCGATAATCAAATCAACGATGTTATTCAAATACTGGATAAAATTGAACAGGATTTGGAACTGTATCGAGAGTCTAAATCAATTCTAAATCTCAATAAAGAGGAGACCGAATATTTCAATCAGCTGCTAGAAATGGAGTCTTTGAGGAGTAACATAACCATTAATTTGCGTTCCATACAAGATTTACGAGCTTACATCTTAAACATAGGAGAAGAAACCCTACTTCCACCTGCACTTTACTTAGTGGAGGGAGATGATTATTTGAATAAATCTATAAATGAGTTTTATTCGATTCAAATTGAGCGCAGTGAAAGGTTGTTTGATGCTAAAAAAAGTGCGGTAATTATTCAGCAGTTGGATGGTAAAATTGAACAATTGCGTTCCGATCTATTGACGTATTTACAGAATTCTGAGAAGGCCTACACCGAAAAGCTTAAAAATGTAGAAAAGGAGATTGGTCGATTTGAACGAAAGTTGATGGGGGTTCCAAAAGACCAACGGCAACTGTTGAACATTGAACGGAGGTTACAAGTAAATGAGAAGTTGTATCTCTTTTTGCTAGAAAAAAGAGCGGAAACCATTATTGCAGAGGGTGGTATAGTCTCCGAAGTACGTGTATTGGAACGGGCAAAAACTGCAGGAATATTATCTCCTAATAAAGGGAAAATAAAAAGTATTGCCCTTCTTGTTGGGTTGATGGTTGCGTTTGTAATTGCATTGATCAGAGACTTATTTTTCAAAAAGATCAAGAATGTAAAAGAGTTGGCCGACAAAACAACGGTGCCTGTATTTGGAGGGATCCCTTTAATCGAGAACTCTGACGGTTATGGAAAAGTGACAGAATCTTTAAAAAGTAATTTGGCAGAATCCTTTAGGGTAATCAGAAGTAACATTCGATTTATGCTTAAATCCGATACTGCTGAGACAGCATCAAATGTAATATTAGTTACCTCAATGCTTCCAGGAGAAGGAAAAACTTTTAATTCTTTTAATCTAGCCTTGATACTTTCTGCAGCAGGAAACAATGTTTTGTTGGTCGATTTTGATTTACATAAACCCAGAGTTCATAAAGCAGTGAGTATTGAAAATAAGGAGGGTACGAGTAATATTTTAATAAATCAAAAAAGTCTGTCTGAAGTTGTCAGGAAAACTAATTTCGAGAATTTGTCGGTTATTAGTTCTGGGCCTGTACCTCCGAATGCTTCAGAATTAATACTTAGAGACTCGGCAAAAAAATTCTTTGAGGATGCACGCAATAAATTTGATTTTGTTATAATTGACACTCCACCAGCTGGTTACTTATCTGATGCCATTTCTTTAACTGCGTATTCTGACATTGCTATGATTGTAATTAAACAGAAAAACGCTTACAATAGAAGTATTGAAAATATTTCTGAATTTGTACAGAAGAATAAATTAAAAAATGCAGGATTTGTTTTGAATGGAATTAAGAGCAATAAACTAAAATATTATTACTCTAAATACGGTTACGGTTACGGTTACGGTTACGGCTACGGCTATGGCTATGGCTACGGCTACGGCTATGGAAATACTTATGGAGAAGTTGGTGATAAATAAACTACCCTCGTAGAGCAATGGAATGGCGATATAAAATTGAATCCCAAGCTAGTGGTTTTAGTTTGAGGTTGTCAGAAATATGGGCATATCGGGATTTACTTATGTTATTCGTAAAACGTGACTTTGTCTCGTTTTATAAGCAAACCATTCTAGGACCACTCTGGTTTTTTATTCAGCCATTGCTTATGACACTTACCTATGTATTTATTTTTGGTAGAGTGGCCAATTTATCTTCTGATGGGGTACCACATTTATTGTTTTATTTGTCTGGAATCGTATTGTGGACATACTTCTCTGATGCAGTAAACCAAACTTCAGCTACCTTTACAAAGAACGCTTCCTTGTTTGGAAAGGTTTATTTCCCCAGAATTGTACTGCCCTTATCTATTGTGGTAACCAACCTTCTTAAGTTAGTTGTTCAATTAACCTTGTTTACTTTAATAATGCTATATTTTGTGTTGGAAGGTTCAGACATTGCGCCTACCAGTGGGTTGTTTCTTTTTCCGGTATTACTGGTTATTATTGCTATGTTGGGATTGGGAGCTGGTTTACTTGTTTCGGCTTTAACCACCAAATATCGTGATTTACAGTTTTTAATTCAATTTGGTGTGCAGTTACTTATGTACGCTTCCTCTGTCATTTTTCCACTTTCCAGCTTATCTGGAAATTTTAAGTTGATTATAATTCTAAATCCAATGAGTTCAATTATTGAATCTTTCCGATTCGGAATACTTGGTTCTGGTGGGATACCTGTTAATGGATTAATCTATTCCGCTTTTCTTGGATTGGTCTTGTTTTTTTTAGGTGCAATAGTTTTTAATCGAACTGAAAAGAATTTTATGGACACTGTCTAAATGATACGGCTTTGGCAAAAACAATACTTAGATTAGAAAACGTAAGTAAACAGTACCGTTTAGGTGAAGTAGGTACAGGAACCATATCTCATGATTTAAACAGATGGTGGGCTAAATTTAGAGGAAAAGAAGATCCTAACTTAAAGATTGGTGAAGCTAATGATAGAACTCAGAAAGGAGACTCTGCCTTTGTTTGGGCGTTAAAAGACATCTCTTTTGAGGTTCAGCAAGGAGAAGTATTGGGTATTATTGGAAAAAATGGTGCTGGAAAATCGACGTTGTTAAAAATTTTATCGAAAGTTACTGGTCCAACCTCGGGAAGGATTTTAGCCAATGGCAGAATCGCGGCATTGTTAGAGGTAGGGACTGGTTTTCATCCTGAATTAACGGGGCGAGAGAATGTGTATTTGAACGGCGCCATTTTAGGTATGACGAAACAAGAAATCCGATCAAAGTTTAACGAAATTGTGGATTTTGCTGGTGTGGAGCGGTATATAGATACGCCTGTAAAACGCTATTCTTCAGGAATGATGGTGCGATTGGGTTTTGCGGTGGCAGCACATCTTGAACCTGAAATTTTAATTGTGGATGAGGTTTTGGCTGTTGGAGATATTGAGTTCCAAAAAAAGTGCCTAGGCAAAATGAACGAGGTGAGTAAATCAGGTCGAACAGTGCTTTTTGTTAGCCACAATATGAATGCGGTGCGCAATTTATGCACACGGTGCGTGGTAATTGAAAACGGTGAGTTAGTATTTAACGGAGACACTGGAGCAGCCATAGACAGATATCTTGAAAATGAGGTGACCGTTAATGCTAGTTATTTTGAGCAACTTTCTTTCGAATCAACTCAAATGAAGCTAAGTAATTTTGAAGTTTGTGTAAATGGTGAAAAGAAAAGTTATTTGAATATTGGTGATAACTTTAAGCTAACTTTTGAATATTTCTTTAAGCAACCCATTGATTTAAATACAGTTAACGTTGCTTTTAGAATTTTAGACGATGAAGATAGATTCTTGAGTAATGAGGCTATATCGGATAAAGGGGATCTAATACCTACCAATAATATGAAGGGAAAAGTTAGGTTGGACATTCCTGATATTAGATTTTATCCGGGAAAATATCGTATGCAACTTTACATTGCTAGCCCTGATTGGATGCAGCATTTTATTGTTACTGATCCATTTAACGTTTTCGAAGTTTCTGATTCTGCCGCGGTTGTGAATAGGAATTTATCTAAAGCGCATGGTCAGTTTTTTCTTAATTCTGAGTGGGAAGTTACATTTAAATCTTAATAAGTTTGTGTAAATTTATTGTATGAGAAGTCTGTTATTAACGGTTTATCTGTTGCTACATTCTGCATTTGTAGTTAATGCACAAGATCACAAATGGGTTGCAAAAACAGTAACTTCTGGAAATAATTATACAAGGGCGGTTGTAGTTACTGACGATTATGTATATGCTGGTGGAAGGCATAGGTCGCCTAGTTATTATGTTTCTGGCATTGATACTATAATCATCCCAAATTGGTATGGAAGTAGAGATATGTATATTGCTAAATATGAGAAGACCAATGGTAAGATGCTCTGGGTTAAGCATTTTGGAACCTCAAAAAGTGAGCAAGTATGGAATATGACCGCTGATGAATTAGGAAATATCTATGTACAAGGAGAGTTTTTTGATTCGTTAAACATTGATGGTAAAATCATAAAAGGTCTTGGGAAACATGATTCTTTTCTCGCAAAATTTAACCCAACGGGTACTTGTATTTGGCTCAAGAAATTTAGTTCTGTGAATGGAGCATATATCAATGATGTTTCAGTATTTAAGAATCATATCTACCTTGCGGGTAGCTATACTGAAAGAGCACTTTACTTCGATTCAGATTCGCTCACTGGTGGTGGTGGGTTTATATTGAAATTTGATTTGTCTGGTAATTTGATTTGGAAATTAACTGATGAGGCTAAGTCAGCAAAAGGATCCCTGGCATTTCAAGGAATTACATTTGCTGAAGACACGATTTTTTTCACAGCCAGTGCTTATTACCTTTCTCAACTTGGTACGATTCAAGTGCAAGCAACTAACAATCAATGGGGTGATTTTGCGGTGGGAGCTGTATCTACTAACGGATCTCCAATATGGATTAAACATTCAGGAACTAGTTATACGGAATTTCCGCAAAGGATAAGGAAATCAAATAACAGATTATTTATTGCAGGAACGTTTACAGGAAAGGCAAAAATTTTGGATCAACCTGTTTTTGCGTTTGATACTTCGCGCACTGTCGCGCAATCATTTAACAAACAAAACGTCTTTATTATCGAAACTGATTTAAATGGTAATGCAAAAAAAATTAACACGGTATATGCCGATGTCTCCCGTTTAGGAGGGCTTGAGTTGGATAAGAATGGTTTTGTTTGGATATCTGCAATGTTTAAAGATTCTGTTACTTTCAATGGAATGACATATTATGCAACAGGTGGTTCGGATGCATTTCTTGGTTTCATTGATGAAAAAGGGGATATGCAAATGTCAAGTCATTTCGGAGGCAACAATTTTAATGTTGTTGAGCCTGGATTAGGAGATAGGGCTCATGATCTTGATTTTGACTCTGAATCCAATGATATCTTTTGGGCTGGAGCTTTCTCGGGACCTTACAATTTTAGTGGATTATCGGGCCGTGGTCACTTTTTAAACAACCACTACGGTATTTTGCTTAAAACGGAACAGTCAGTAAACTTAAATTTTGACTTGAGGTTTAAAACCAAGTTATGTAAGGATAGTACTTATGTCTTTTCAGCACCCCAGTTTAGCCTGTATGATACGGTTAGTTGGAAGGTTATTTATGGATTGGACACAACAATAGTTAATGGGAACAATCTAAATATTATGTATCAAAATATCGAGACTGGTTCAATCATTCTTGAAATCTCTAATAAAAGCTCGCAACAAAAAAAAGCTTACAGTATCACATGGGTTGAATGTTCCACAAAGGATTCTTCTGATACCAATTCTATTGAACAGCAAGTTTTAAAGACCGATATAATTGAAGTTTATCCGAATCCAGTAAAGAATTTATTAAATATTAATTCAAAGAATCTATCAAAGACTCAAATGTTTTACGACATTTTATCCTTGCAAGGTCAAATGATCAAAACTGGAGAATTACATAATGATGAAACCATTGATTTTTCTGGAATTGAAAAGGGTGTTTATCATATTAACTTCCACAGCAACGGTTCATTTTTTCAAACCGAAAGAATCGTAAAGCAATAGAATAGGTTTTGCCAAAAATTTCTGTTATACTACCTAATTATAATGGAGGGCAATACATCCAATCTGCAATACAATCCATTTTGGATCAAACATTCACAGATTTTGAACTAATTGTTATTGATGATAAGTCAACTGATAACTCAGTCGATGTAATTAATCAAATAAAGGACTCACGGATTAGGTTAATAAAGCATAGTCAAAACACTGGCATAGTAGGTGCATTAAATACTGGAATAAATAATGCAAAAGGAGAATATCTAGCTAGAATGGATGCAGATGATATTTCTTTAAGTGATAGATTCGAAAAGTGTATAAAAGTTTTCGAGGATAATGCTGAAATAGGTGTTGTAGCAAGCTGGATGCAAACCTTTGGAAATGAGAAAGAGCTTTGGAAGTATTGGGATGGTAATATTCAAATTCAGGAGGAGTTTTGGTTTGGAAGCCCCATTCCTCATCCGGCATCAATGTTTAGAATGTCACTGGTAAAAAAATATAACATTGAATATCAGAGTATCTATCCTCATATGGAAGACTACTTGTTATTTTATAATCTAAGTAAACACACCGAAACCCACATTATTCCTGAGGTTCTGTTTAAGTATCGCTTACATAAAAAAAACATTACCAGTATTAACAGAGATTCATATCGAACAAGACTTGCATCAATTCACGCTCATATCATCCAAGATCGAACAGGAAAAATAGTATCCAATCAGTTTTTAAATATTTTGTTTCAAGTTTCAACAAAGGAAATTGTTGAAACCAACACTAAGACCTTAATTCAGTGGTATAAGTTGTTTGCAAAAATTACAGGAATTCAACCAAGAAAAAGTTTAGTTCTAAGAAAAAAATGGCTAGGAATGCTATTTCGCTTAGCAGATGTTGAGCCATTCAATTCAATGTTTATCAGCCTGAGAACAGGAACCTTTAACTGGAAGTTAGTTAAATATTCGTTTATAAAGATCTTAAGGGATTTGGATTATGGCTGAAATCCTTTGTTTATATACTATGAATTTTCCTGATGGCAATTCAGAAGAGTTCTTGATGGCTGAGTTGCCTTATCTTACCTCAAGGTTTGATAATATATTGATATATCCTATTTATGAAGGAGACAAAAAAAATACTAGAACACTTCCAAAGAATTGTATCGTTCGTTATCATGGTCATAAGTTAGAAGAGGGCATAGATTGGATAACAATGCTCTTAAACTCATTGTCTCTGTTGAAAATTTTTTTAATTGATGTTAGGTATTATGGGTTAAATAAAGTTCTACGAAATATAAAAGCGTGGCTGATTTATTCGAACAAAATACTAGGTATGAATATCTATTTATCCAATGAAAACCACCCAAGCTCCACGAAACATTATAGTTATTGGTCTTTGGAATGGTTGAGCGTTTTTGCACTTCAAGATAGGCAAGGTAAAAAAAGGTTAAAGGCAAGGATGTTAGGTATTGACGTTTATGAGGAAAGGCATGAAGATAGTTTTATACCCTGGCGTAAATTTTCACTTTTAGGAGCAAATCAATTAATTCCAAATAGTATAGTTTCAAAAGATTATATATCCAAGAAACATTCGGGTGTACATATAGAATGTGGCTATTTAGGAACGAAGGATATTAATTTGAAGTCACCTACTGATACGGAATTAACGATTATATCGTCATCAAGACTTATAAAACTTAAAAGGGTATCCCAAATACCGATAGTTTTAGGTAAGTTAAAAAACAAAGTAAGATGGAATCATTGGGGTAGTGAAGGAGAAGAACTGCAAACTGTAATGGATAATGCCAAACTCAATTTAGGGGATAATTATTATCAGTTGCACGCTCATCAAAAAGATGTACAGCTACTTTATGACTTTTACAATAATTTTTCGGATGTAATATTTATACACCTTAGTGAGACCGAAGGATTGCCAACATGTTTAATTGAAGCAGCATGTATGGGGTTTCCAGTTGTTTGTACCAACGCAGGAGGCTCAGCTGAAGTTGTGGAACACGGTGAAAATGGTTTTGTGCTTCCAATTAATTTTACAGTTGAAGAAGCTGTACAGGTAATCGATAAATTGGTAAACAATGAACAACTTCGAATTCAATTTGGAGCTAAATCAAGAGCACTTTGGGAGGGAAAATTCTCAGCTCAAGAGATTTATCCAAAATTTATAGACGCGTTATAAAGTAATGATGATATCACTCTTTTTTTGCATATAACTTATCTAGTTTTACAAA